>JBAYTZ010000014.1 GCA_041675285.1 Candidatus Delongbacteria bacterium | reverse complement strand
CGTCTCCAGCTGGAACAGGCTCTGGTTGGGGTAGGCGGTGCGGAGCGTCTCGATCAGCTCCGGTGTGACGATTTGCGGCTGCATGAATTCTCCGGGATTGAGATTGAGAGAGATCCGGGGAGAAGGACGCGGGTCCGCCCGGGAAGACCCGGGGCCAGGTTTGTCCACGTTCTGTCTCCTCGGACGATGCTCGATCAGACGTAGGGCAGCATGCCCGTGGCGAAGCCCGAGCACTTGATGCTGATGGCCTCGGCGTCCTCGGAATCCGAGATGCCACCGTCGCAGGCCACGAGCTCCACGCCCGTGAAGGTCTTGGACATGGCGGCATTGAGGCCCGGATAGAACAGGACGATGACGCCGTTGCGGAAGTCCGTCGGGTCCAGGTACATCTCGCCCGCGGCCAGGCTGCCGACGCTCATGGCCGCGCGCAGGGCCGTCATGGGGACGAGCAGCTCGGTGATCTCGAAGTCGATCTCGTAGGTCTTGTGGTTCGACCGGACCACCCCGTGGGCGTCCGCGAACCCCGCGCCAAAGACCGGCTTCTTGTCCTGGGCGAGCTTCCAGTTGAAGTTCTTCAGGCCGAACACAGGGACGCCGTTCACGAGCAGCTTGACGCTGTTCCCGGCGACGCCGTCCGCAAATCCCGGAGTGGGCGGCATGGCAGTTCTCCTTCAGTTGCGAGCCGGCAATGCCTAGCTCAGGTACACCTTCTCCAGGATGATCTCGAAGGCCTTCATGCTGTTGACGCTGGCCACCACCTGGACCTCGCCCGCGGCGCGCATTTCGGCCGTGGAGATCAGCTGCAGCTCGTAGCCGTCGATCTCGCCCTTCTGGACCATCAGGTTGGCCACCTGGCGGATGTCGGCCTCCAGGAGTTTCAGTCCTTCGCCCTCGCTGTCGTTGGGCTTGCCCAGGTGCGGCAGGGACGCCAGACGGGTGGCCTTGCCGAAGGCGTAGACCGCGCGCAGCTTCTCGACACGGTTGTAGGCGCTGCCGGCCGGGCAGCGGACGTTGGACAGGCCGATGATCAGCCCGAGGCCGGGTTCCTGGCGCAAGTGGATCAGGTTCTCAGTGACGAGCACCGTCTGCTGGCCCACGTTCCACTCAGGGCAGAGGGCCGAGATTCCGGCGGGCTGCTTGGCCAGCAGGCTCTCCTGGACCTTCAGAGCCGCCAGCTGGCCGGAGACCGCGCTGGTGATGCGGTTCCAGTAGACCGTCCCGTCGTGGCCGGTGAAACGGGCCTCGCCCGTGCAAATGACCGCGTTCGTGTCGGCCACGCTGGCGATGAGGGTCTGGATGGTCGTCAGGTAGGTGGACACCTCGGCGGCCGTGGGCGCCAGCGGGCTGGCCACCACCATCCGCGGCACGTCCAGGAGGGCGAAGCGCTCGCCCAGGTTGCCCGTCACCATCGTGCGGCAACTGGCCAGGATGGCCGCCCACAGCGTCAGGGTATCCGCGCCAACGAAGTGGACCCAATTGACGTCCGTGTAGTCCTCGCTGGCCGTGATGCCCGCCGTGACATCTCCGTTGGCCAGCGTCAGGCCGTCGTTGCCGCCCGTCATGTTGGCCGTGACCTTGGCCGCCACCAGCGTGCCGGCGCCCAGCGTGGCCTTCACCACGGACTGGCCGGCATTGATGGCGTCCACCAGCGCCGCGTTGGTCGTCCCGGTGAAGCTGGTTACCGTGTCCGTGGCGGGATCCAGGATCTCCACCGTGCGGTCGGCTCCGTTCGCCGTGACACCCACCTCCACGTCGTTCCACCACGCGCCCGGGTAGTAGCCGGTGAGGGTAAAGGCCGTGCCCGTGGCGCCGGGGATGGTCATGCTCGCCGTCGCCAGGGCGCTCCCGGCCAGGCGCAGGGCGTAGATGACCGAGGAGCCGGCATCCAGGCGCTCCAGCACCGCCTGCAGGAGCGGCCCGCTCTTCAAGAGATCGATGGCACTGCGCTTGTCCGAGAGGATGTAGCGGGTCAGCTTATCGCCGCCGCCCGCCGAGCCGGCCACGAGCTCAATGGCCGACGGCAGCTGGCTCATGCCGGCCAGCCCCGAGAAGTACTCGGTGTAGACGTCCTTGATGATCCGGGTCACGATGCCCTCCCTACTTCTTCGCCGGAGCCGCGAGCCACGCGGTCACCTGGGCCTGGAACTCTACCGGATCCACGAGGGCCGTCCGGGTCAGCCCGTGTTCGGCCAGGACGCCGGCCGCCACCGGCTCCGGCAGCTTCAGCTTTTTCAGCACGGTCTCCACCCGCTGCAGCGTGTTTGCCTTGGGATCCTTCAGCGGGTTCTCAGCTGGCTGGGTGAGTGGCGTGTTCGGCTTCGTCATGGTCTCTCCCTATTCCACGTCCACGGTCAGGGTCACGTCCTGGAAGGGTGGCGCCACGGTGGTCACCACGGGCCAAACGGCCATCAGCTCCACGTCCAGGGTCTTCTGCGCTTCGAATGGCACCCGGCTGAGCTGGGGACTCTGGTCGCTCTCGGTGATGAGGCGAAGGCGCTCCACGTGGACACTCGTCCCCGTCGCCGCGTCCACGAGATCCAGGGCCTGGCCCTGGGCGTGTGCGCGCAGGAGGCTGCGGATGGCGTCCGCCACTTCCTCCACCAGGGTCGCGCCGCTCTTGCCCGCCTTGGCCGCGCTGCGGATCGTCAGCCGCAGGACCTGGCGCTCCACGTGGTGCTTTTCGTAGCGGTAGGTCCCCGTGTCCTCGTCGAAGATCCGTCGGTCGTAGGTCCCCGTGCCCTTGGACCCGGGCCGGAGCGACACGAGGGTTACCAGCAGGCAGGGCCAGGGCTCGCCTGCCTGCGTCCAGGCCAGCTCGTCCTTGAAGACGGCCAGGCCGGGCGACAGGCCCACCACGTGGGCGGCAAAGGAGCGCTGGACGATCACAGGAACTTCTCCACGGTCTGGAACGCCATCTCCACGGCCGCTTCCACCGTCGCGGGGGTCATGGTCACGCCCATCATCCAGGCCGGCGCCATGAAGGGCTTAGGGCTAGGGTGGACGAAGAAGTAGGTCCGCTCCGCCCCATCCTGGATCTTGTGGCGCACCAGCCATTCCCGCAGGCCTGGGATGTTGTCCACCTTCACGAAGTGCCCTTTGGTGCCGTACTCCACTGGGGCCGCGTACTCAGATGGCGTGCCCACCAGGACGGTGAGCGGGCCGACCACGACGATGTGCAAGGATGCCCGCAGCGCTCCTAGGTCGATGGCTCCTTCGTCCGTCAGGCTCTGCTGTGCCTGAGTCTTGATGACCAGGGCGATCTGCATGATGGCCAGAGCCAGGCTCTTGGCCAGCACCTGTGGAAAGGCCTTCAGCAGCTTCTTGGTTTTCTCCAGGGCCTTCTTGTCCAGCAGCATGGTGACGCCGTCAAGCATCAGGCCCCCCCGTGCAGCTTCTTGGCGGCCAGCTCCAGGTGGGTCACCGTGCCGAAGAGGTTTCGCTCCACCACGTCCACCACCCGGTAGCGGTAGGCGCCGTGGGTGAACTCGTCGCCCTCGGCGACCATGGTCGCCGAGGCCACCACCACCAGGAGCTCGTGGCCCACCTGCAGCAGGTCCTCGGGGGCCTTGGCCGTAATCACAGCAGGGACGGCGGCGGGAGACCCGAAGCTCTCGCCCGGGTCCCCCGCAAAGCTCGTGGCCGGGGGGGTCTGGCGCGCCCGGAGCTGGATCACGTCGCCTGTCATGGCGAGCAGCTGGTCCATGTCCTTCAGAGACAGGGTGGCCTCGGATGCCGTCAGGTAGCTCACGCGCCCTCCGTGGCCGTGACAGAGCCCCGCTCGAAGAGGAGCGGCTTCAGCGACGCGAGGCCTTGGGCCACGCCCAGCTCCACCAGCCGCAGGTACTCCTCGTTCGCATGAGACAGGAGCTCGCGCCACGCTCCCGCAGCGCGCGTGTTGTCGATCTCGATGGCGCCGGCCTTGAAGCTCGGGCGCCGGGTGGCCTTGGCGATCTCGATCCGGCAACAGGTGGGCAGGGACGCCAGGAGCAGCAGCTCCTCGTCCGCCCCGGACAGATCCGGCTCGATGGTCTCCAGATCCGGCAACAGGATGTAGGCGCGCTCGAAGTCGCGGTTCAGGGCCGCCAGGCCCCGCTTCAGCGAGCCACGCAGCTGCTCGGTCGTCAGGTCGGCTTCATTCGCCGCGACGAGCTCGCTACGCAACGCGCTGATGAGCTGGGTGATCGTGGTGGCCATGGTGCCCTACTTCTTCCCGCCGCGGCCGCCCTTGCCCGCGGGTGCGTCTTTGGGTGCCGGACCGTGGGTCTGGCCTGCCGATGCGGCCGGGCCTTCGGTCGGGTCCGCGAAGGGATCCGGCGCCATGCCCTGGCCACCCGTGTCCTCGTCGTCATCACTCACGGTGATGAGGGCCACGCCGTTCGTGAGGGCCTCATCCGTCAGGAGAGATGGGTCCGGCGCCGTGCCCTCACCTTCCGTGGCGACCGTGGCGTCCGTGCCGGCCCCGCCAGCCTCACCGGCGCCCGTCTGCAGCGTGCCGGTGGCCGACAGACCCCCCAGAACCATTGCAGGCTGTTCATCCGGCACCTCCTCGATGAGGAGCAGGTCGGCGCGCTCCGCCACTTCAGCCGGCAGTTCCTCGGCGAAGGTCGTCGCCTGGACGGGGCTGAAGACCCGCTCTCCGATGGTCACCGTCGTTTCCTTACCTAGCACGTGATACATGGGTCCTCCTCAGGAGAGAGCACCGGCCGGAGGGATCCCCGGCCGGCTGTCTGATCCGTTGGGTTACGCGGTGATGACCGCCTTGAAAATCAGGTCGGGGCGCGTGATGCCCATCGCGCACTCGTGGTAGGTCAGGAAGCCCACCTTGAAGTCGGTCTTCTGCGGGTCCACCGTCAGTGGCGTGCGGACATCGTACTTGCCGACCTCCATGTCAGGGATGACGATGACCTCGGTCTTGCTCATCGAGGCCGTGTTGACGAGGCCCGCCCCGCCGAAACGGTTGAGGACGCCCTTCTCGATGAACTCGCGCCGGGACTCGGGGTCCAGGTTGAAGTCTTTCAGGTCGATGAGGCGGCTGCCGCGCAGGAGGATGTAGCGGGCGTTCAGCTCCAGGTCATTGATCTTGCTGATCAGATCACCGAGCCCTGTGTCGGTAAGCTTGCCGCCCGTGATGGTCACGACGTTGCTGGCCGGCAGCGTGGCCGCCGCGGCCGAGAGGAGCGCCACCAGCTTGGCGTTCAGCTTGTTGCGGATGGCCTGGGCCGCGTCGGTCTGCATCTCCTCGATCTTGCCCAGGTTGCCGCTCTTCAGATCGGTCACGTCCACCATGGGCTTGGCATGGAGGCGGAAGACCGGGAAGATTACCTCCTGGTCGTTGTTGACCTCCTGGCGGTGCGGCTGGCCGCCCACGCCGATGTAATGGGCCTGCAGGGTGCGTCGCTTGGTGTGCTTGGCATCCTGCCCGGGCGACAGGGTGTGCTCGGTCAGGATGAGGGGGACGATGTTCTTGCGCTCGATCTCCATCCGGATGACCGGGCCCACGGCCTCGGCCAGCGCATAGAGGCCGTTCTCCGTGCGCGTGGCCTGCTGCACCAGGTTCGCCAGGGCCTGCAGCTCGGCCTCGCTCATCGTGGCATGCTTCTTCACGTGTGCTCTCCTTGTCTCAGGATGGCGGGTTAGGCCACCAGGCCGTGGTTGGTCCAGAGGACGCTGATCTCCGAGCCATCCACGGAGAGCACGCGGCCCACGATCTTGTTCGTCGCCACCGCCACCTTCAGCTTGGCCGTGGTGGTGTCGAACGTGAGGTTGTTGCCCGCCGCCGGCGTGCCCGAGAACTGGTCCGTCTGGAAGACGAAGGCCCCCGTGTCCACCACGCAGGGCGTGGTCTCCGTGGCGCCCTGGGCGCTGCAGTCCTTGTCCGCGCGCTTGAGGATGCCCGCCGGCGTGTCCCCGGCGGCCGACACCACCGAGAACTCGTTGTTGCCGACGCTCTTCAGCACCTGACCCGGCGTGCCCGGCCCCTTGAGGACGCCGTCGCCGAACTCGATGCCGGGATGGGAGTTGTTGTACATGCTGCTCTCCTTGTGACTGGATCACCCGGCACCACCGGGTGGTGATGATTTCTACTCCGCGAGCTCGCCCCGCTCGCGGGCCAGGCGGCGCTCGTGGAGGGCGGACAGGCCCGCGCCGAGCTTCTCCGTCAATCCCTGGGGGGCCGGGTCGCCGCCCGTGGAGGGCGCCAGGCTTGCGTTGGCGCGCAGCGCACCTTTGCCTGCAGCGCTGGCACTGCCGGCACCACCGGCCGCAGCCGCAGCCGCCTTCTCCTCCTCGGTAGGCTCTGCGGCCTCCTTGTCGGGCGCACCGGACTTCTCGGGCGTGCCGGGCTTGTCGGGCATGTCCTTCCAGCTGTCCTCCACGGCCTTGCGGGCCTCGTCGGACAGACCGGCCAGCCGCTCAACCTCCGCCTGGCGCGCGGCGGCATCGGCGAAGGCCCGGCCTTTCTTCTCCATCAGAACCACCAGGGCCTCAGCCGCCTGCTTGGCCGCGCTTTTGGCCTTCTCGTCCTCGGCCGCCTGAACCTTGCCGGTCAGCTCCTCGTTCTGGGTGATGAGCTGCTCCGCAATCTGCAGGAGCTCGGCCTGGGTCATCTCCTTCAGCGGCTTCTGGCTGGCCGCCTGGGCATTCGGGTCCTTCATGTCGTCTGTCTCCTTGCTGATGCTCGTGAGGATCTGGATCACGCGATCCGCCGTGTCGGTGGCGGCCTGGCGGATCTTCGTGCTGGTGTCGTCCAGCGTGGCCTTTCCCGCGGCACACTCTCCCACGAGGCCGCCCACGACCATGCGGAAGGCGTCCTGCGTCCGCCACAGGTCGTCCTGGATTTCCTGCTGGATGAGGACCTGCTTGACGCTCTCGGGGCGTGCGCCCATGTCGCCGTAGAAGGAGGTGGCGCGCAAGCGGCCATCCTCGCCCTGGGCCATGGAGGTGATGTCGGCCTTGGGATCGGCGGGCTCGTAGCCCTCCAGGAGGCCGGCGCCGGTGAAGGTCACGCCGTGGAGGATCTCGAAGCAGTCCTTGCCCTCGACCTTTTGACCCTTCTGCTTCTTCAGGTGCTCGCAGCGATCCGCCGCGGCCGCGAAGGTGTGCCCGCAGACGGAGCATTCGCCCTTCTCGTAGGCGCACTCCATCGAGACCTTGGTGATGAGTTCCTCGTGGATTAGCTTGCGCGCCTTGGCCGCCAGGTCATCGCTGCCCGTGAAGAGCTTGCCGGCGCAGACCACCCGGCCGCTGTCCACGTCCTCGAAGGCCGCTGACTCGGTCTTGCCCACGATGTCCTGGGCCTTCTGACCATGCTTGAGGTTGATCTTCACCCCGGCCGCGCTGGGTGCAGCCGCCTTCAGTTCCTCCACCGAGAAGTGGTCGCTGTTCTTGTTGGTGCCGGCGTGACACAGGACGAAGGCGATCTCGTGGTCCTCGCCGCCTTCCTTGGCCTCCTCAGCCACGGCCACCAAGCGGCCCACGTCCAGGCGGGCGGTCATGCGCGCGTTGCTGGCCGCGCTCGCCTGCAGGGCGGTTATGGCCGCCGCGTCCACCGGGGGCTTATCCCTCACGTCGTCCTCCTTGGATTCCGCGGGCTCTTCGGCCGTCTTGGCCGTGCCCACGAACAGGTACTCCTTGGCCTTGGCCGGCTCTTCATTCCGCCGCTTGCCGGCCAGGCTGCCGTAGGAGAAGTCCTTCGTCTCCAACCGGAACTCGCGTCCGGCCTTCACGAAGAGCTCCTGCATTTCGGCTTCGCTGGGGTAGCTGTGGTCGCGGTAGGACAAGAGCCAGTTGGGGATGTGCTCGGACGCCCCGAAGACCTCTTGGAAGAACTCCAGGATGTTGGCCTTGGTCAGGTCGCCCTGGGTCTTTTCCATCCGTGTGACACTGTCGGCGTTGGGAGTGCGGCCCTCGCCCTTGACCATCACCGCGTCGACGACGTGGTAGTTGGCGCTGTAGTTGGCCGCGCTGAATTCAGTCACATAAGGGGGGTCGAAGTAAGCCAGATCTGCATCCACTTTGGGCAAGAACTCGCGCACGTCCAAGCGCTGGGCCGTGCAGGCGGGCCCCTCCAAGACCATGGAGTTGAGACGCCGAATGACCTCGCCCAGACGCTTGTAGAACTGCTCGGGCGAGTATCCATCCTCGCTGACCTTGCTGGTGGTGAACTGGGGAAACCAGCCGCGGGCCGAAAGCATGGTAGCGCCCAGGGCGGCTAGGGCGAGGTCGCGCTTATAGCCCTTCAGGGCGTCAACGTTCTCGCGCACCTCGTCGATGACGCCATGGATCTCGGGCTTCCAGAACTTGCCGGCGTAGTTGTCCCGGACGAAGGTGCCGGCCTTGGGGTTGGGCTGACAGAGGGCCTCAATCTCCTCGTCCGTCACGATCTCGCTCTGGTTGACCACCACGGCCCGGGCGATGTGATGGGGCCAGTGCAGGCTGTCGTTGGAATGGACGGCGAAGCCCTCGCGCTTGAGCATGTAGCTCACGCTTCCGCCGCCAGCGAAGGCATCGACCACGGTCTTCACGCCCTCGGGGATCTGCTCGCGGATCCAGTCTAGTAGCTTGCGCTTGTTCCCGATGTACTGGACGACGCTCTGGGGCGCGCCGGCACCTTGGGCGGTCAGCTCAGGGAAGAGGGCAGCTTCGACGGTTAGAAAAGGCATGCTCGTCCCCGCGAGTTCATGGATTCGCGGATACGATCTCCTGTCCGAGAGGGCATGTCAAGACTTGTTGGTGATAGTGCATAGGCCGATGGTGCTTGAAAAAGCAATTCTGCATTCTTTAGTATTTCTGAGTGGTAATCAAGCCTTCGACTTGCTATCCTCTGAATATCTTTCCAATGAAAAGGCAATGGACATCGCATAGCGACAGGCAATGGAACTGAGATACGATGCCCAGCTACTCAGATTTCGAAGATGTACAATCGAAGTGTATACTTGAGGCTGCTGTCGAGGACTGGAGCAATAAGGCGGTTGGGTTCGCATGAGCGGGTGAAGCACACTTTGTACACAGATCGGACCCGAAGCGAAGCCAGTATGCAGCCGACTCTACGTCTGTCACGGAACTTGCATTCAATGGCCATTTGAGTTTAGGCACAATGGCAAGCACAACGCAGTTGAAGCTCACGATGGGCCGACAATGATTATCAAGCGGCGCAGAATTGAGTGAAACTGAATGTGGCTCGGTAGAGGATTAACCCAGAATCGTAACGGGTGAGATCGTGACTGACGGATACCAGTATCTGGCGATAAATCCTGTAGTGGAAATGGGTTGTGAGATGGCCGCTGTCGAAGGAGACCACGGGCAGCCCCACATTCTCATCTGCCATGTCAAAGTGTCGGACGTCGAGAGAATGGCGACGTACTTAACTAGAGACATCCTTGACACATCCTGGATCATGGACTTGGATCCGAGATCGCAGCGTGCATATCGGCACACAGTGGCTGAAACCGCAACGCGCCTCGCTGACCTGTTTCGCCAGACAGCAGACACGAATAAAGTGAACAGCGCGTTCGGCGAGTTGATGGTTTCAATGGGCGCATCGAAGGCCATTGAACTCGTGTTCTCCCACACGGCACTCCCAATTGCGGAGCTTTGGAAGGCACAGATCAGCGGGAACGAAGGGTTTGACTTTCACACCATATGCCCAGCTCACGTCATCCACTTCGGAGAAGCTAAGTACTCCTCAAACAGCAATCCATACAGTGACGCAATCGAACAGATCGATCGCTTCATTGAAGAAGAGAAGCATCTTCGAGACACTCCTCATCTTCAACTCCTTGCCCCAGAAGGAATGGATGAACTTGATAGGGACACATGGGGGGTCGTTATTGCATTCTCGCTGGACGCGCATCGACCTCTCAATGTACTTCGACATGCAGTTGAGCAAGCACGTCAGGTTGCCCGGGTCAACAACTCTCATGCGATCATAGTTGTCGGTGTCAGCCATGGCGCTTAGATCTATACTCGCAAGCGTGAATGTAACGACGGAGTTGGCGGTCTTGTTGGACAGACTGCATCGTGAAGGACCAACCTCACTAACTGACCTTGAAGCGCTCGCCTACTATAAACGGTACCACTCCCTTGCCTTCACAAGAGTCGAGGGTCAAATTCTGGCGGCGTTAGGACTATTTCACAAAGTACAAGAAGACAACAATCTCTATTCATTTCTTATGTCTGGTTTCGGAAGAACCCATGAACAAGAATATGGCAAGCGTCTAACACCTATTCAGGCAAGTGTCAGCCGGTCCATCGATTCGATGCAGTATGTATCAATCTCTGCGCCAACAAGTTCTGGGAAGTCCTACGCAGTCCGCGAGTATATAGCTCGGGACCTGCAAGATGCCGTTGTCATTGTGCCATCACGAGCGCTGATCGCCGAGTACATGGGGGCTTTCAGAGATCGCTTTCGCAGCGACAAAAATGTGATGATTTGTCCTTTTGTTGAACAAATTTTCACAGTTCGGGCACCCCGCAGAATTTTCGTCCTAACCCCTGAACGCACGAAAGATCTGTTCAGACTATCTCGCGAGTTGCAGTCGGTGGGTACCTTCTTTCTCGATGAAGCACAAATCTCGGAAGATGATACGCGGGGTGTACTGTTTGATGTCACGGTTCGAAGGATCATCAAGCACTTCCCGCGTGCAAAGTTGGTTTTTGCCCACCCCTTTGTCATCAACCCTGAGGCTCAATTCAGCAAACATGAAATCGATTTCGAAAGGGGATACGCTCATTCATATGATCACGGATCTGTCGGTAGGATTTGCGTCTTCAGACACTCGAACGGCCGAGATTACTGCTTCTCACCTTACTTGACCAACGGGCATCATCTGAAAAACTGCGTGCAGTTCGAATGTGACTTCCCGACATTCTGTCTTTCCCCGCAGCATTCCATATTGGTCTACGTATCTAAAGCATCAATCTATGATGGAAGCTATCTAACAGACTTCTCTGATCACATTACAGATCTGCCTCCAATTGAGGAGCCAGATGCTCTTAGAATTGTAAGTAGGATAGTCGACATCATCGGTGCAAACGAGAATGAGCATCGTTCAGACATGATAACCCTACTGAGAAAGGGAGTCGTCATTCACCATGGATCTGTTCCACTCGAGGTTCGTTTTCTCATAGAGGATTTCATTCGTGGAGGCCATGCGGTCATGTGCTTCGCAACAAGCACTCTTGCCCAAGGTGTGAACATGCCATTTGACGTAGTATGGCTCAAGAATCCATGGCTGCCAGGTAGAGAGAAGGAGCGAGCACTGGCCTTCAAGAATCTAATTGGTCGGGCTGGCAGACTCACGAGTGGCAGCGAGTTTGATTTCGGTTATGTGTACACTACAAATCCAAAGCTCTTCATTGACCGGATGAACTTCCCCTTGAGACTAGATGAGGCATCAATAATTGAGACTGGCGACTACTCAGAAGACAGTGACACTGGTGAATACTTGAATTCTATTCGCGAAAACACCTTTGATGAGGATAAGAACTTGCCGATGTCGCGAGTTGAGCGACTATCAACCGCAATCGTCCTAGAAAGTGCCAGTCAAATTCTCGACAGCGTTTTTGCAGATGCCCGTGGTATAAGAGCAAGCATTGGGGGGGAGGACAAGGCCGAAATCAGACACAATGTTTGCGATTGTTATAGAAAAATCTACGAAGCCGCCCTAGGGCGGTGTCTCGTCGAAGGCGAAGTTGCGGTGTTTAGCCAAGCCATTCAGATATTTTTGCACACCATACAAGGACGAGCATTCAAAGAAATAGTTGGAATTCGGTACAGTCACATTTCAAGAAGAAATCTCGGAAGACAAGGGCAGGCGGAGTTCTCTCAAGCAGCTAGCCAACTGCCAAACAAGACACTAGTGCGACGATTCCCTCTATTCGTTGAGGGCACGCCGGCCAATGTAGTTAGCTATGATGCGGTGTTGTTTGACACTTATGACTATCTCGATCAAGTTATTTCCTTCTGTCTCTCAGATACCTTCGTAGCGGCCTTCAAGATCTACAGTGAGCGGACTATTGATGATCGCGCAGATCGTATGATTGAACTTCTCAAATATGGAACAAACAACGCCAAACATATCCTGCTCATGCGATATGGATTCGCACCAGACCGCATTGAAGAGATAGCAGAATATGTGGATTCGATCACAGTGGAGAATATCGTCTTCCGAAACGCCATAAGTGAAGCTCCGGATCATGTACGAGAAATAATCGAGTGGTATTTGCCTGAATAGCTAAAAACCCCGCCAAGTATGTTTCGGCATGGTATATGATTGAGTATAGTCAAGGATTGTTGATTACTCGCTCCAAAACTCTCTTTGGGAGGAAATGGCGACGGCTTTCACGTCCGGGAGTGGCCCCGCAAGAGCTTCGAGCCAACCCAAAGGATCTCAAGCCTACTAATCACTTTGAGGAGACCAGACCGATGAAGTCTCGAAAGTTACATACTACGCCAGTCTTGATTGTCACAAACTACAATATTATTCCCTATCCGAATGGCAAGTTTTTACACAGCTTTTCTCCGAAAAACACAACCACGGTGTACCAATTCATTGCGAATCATGAACCAATTCTCATGGAAGGACAGAGATACAATATAGGATTTACTGTTAAAAACGGCTTGAACTGGGTTGATGTATCGGCTACTGCAAAGGCAGACGAAGTAGATCCGCACAAGAGTCACTACGTCGCACGCTTGCTCGGGGAGGAATGTAGAGCTCTCGAAACGCAAAAATCAGATGATCGAATTCAATATAGCGCACCTGATGGTCACTATCTGGGAAGGAAGTATGCTTGGCGCATTTTTGGCATGGCTGTGGCACGTGATACCTTCGATGCATACCTTTCAGACATAAAACATCCTAGTATACCTTGCCTTACAAATGGAAGCCGATCAACAGCCTACAAGGAGGATGGACTAGGTGCCGCAATGGATGCCTTGATTCAGACAGCTACAAGGGTTGGCGGTAATAGATTCTATTCCCCGCTTCTACCTTCAAAGAGCTGGTTTCAGATCAAAGGCATCTCGGCCATCACTGACAAGAAGTGAGCATAATATTAAGTTCAGCCGTATTTGCACATACAGTCATCTAGATTTGTGTATTCTTGAAATATAAGCGTGATAATATCAGACAACTAAACTCCGATACTAAATTAGTTGACACTACTAATTGACATCATATTGACACTTTAACCCATTTAGCGCAGACTCTGACTTAATACTCTTTACACTGAAGAAGAATCTGCAACTCGTCATCGATGCTCTAGCGCTTTCTGGATCTCCAAGTTCTCCAATGCCTGGCGTGCATGGTGATCTTCCAGTATGTCCCTAAAGAGGGTAACCTTGAGGACGACGGGCTCGTGGATGCGGAGGCAAACAAGGCAGGTCGGCTAAGTCGAACTCATTGCCGTCCAACGGGTCTCAGTCTGGGCAATTGCGCTCTTCGTCGGAAGTTGGCCAGCGCCTGCCCCGAGCCCCCCTCCGCGTCTCAAACTACAGCCCTCGGTCACAGCGGCCTGCCTTTCCCAGAACCACATGGTGTAATCCGTCACGTCTTCTTCCTTGATCTGGCTAGCGCTATGGGTATAGCCCACGTGCTCTCGCCAGTATCTCAAACCTTCCAGGCCAAGCACCTTTTCGCCAACCTCTAGCATGCGATTGATGAGGTCTGATGGGATCGCCTCGTCGTCCGGGTAGGCGGGGTCGAAGACGTAATCGAGCACACCGTCCTGGAGAATCCACGCGCCGATGGGTTTCTTGCGTCCTTCAGCCTCCAGGTCGAAGACGTAGAACCAGTGCACCCTCATGGCTTCATCTCCCCCGTAGTCCGCAGCGTCTGCGTCCACTGCTCCGCCTGGCGGTCAAGCAGCGCCTGCAGCGCTGGCTCGCCGCCTAGCTCCTTCACGGCCTGCGCCCAATCGTGATACACCGCGGCCTGGCGCTCGTCGTCGTCGTGCGGGTCGTTGTGGCAGATGAGGAACTCGTAGGTGCCGCCTACCTCCCGCAGCCTGACGTGCAGGGCATCCTGCTCCAGCAATTCACATTCGAAGCAGTGCACGGGGTGGCCGCCGCCGAAGGTGTCCAAGATGCCCATCTCGGCGAAGAGCAGCCAGTGGCGCCAGCGCTCGATCTCGCCTGTCGCCCTGTTGAATAGTGGCGTCGCAGACAGGACGCGCATGCCGGCTGAGAAGGACACCAGCGTGTCCCGGTCCGCCACCCAGGTGACGCCCACCTCGCAGCCCGGGTCCTCGTGCAGACGGTCCAGATAGACCTGGAACACTCGCCGCTGCTGCTCGCGCATGTCCTCGCTCATCCGTTCACCCTCACCGCGTCATCGATGCCCCGCCCGTCGGGCAGCGCCGTGATCCCGTGCTTCTTGAACAAGGCCAGCACTCGCGTCCGCCTGGCCTGACTGTCCACCACGATGGCGTCCAAGTGCTCCAGCAGTGGGACCGCGCCCTTGAAGATCGTCTCGTTGCCCCCGTAGTTTGGCATTCGCTTCCAGGTTGGAATGTCCGAGATTCGGTTTTCGCGCACGAAATCGCCCACCACCTTGCCGTACTTGTCGCTGCTGTAGCTGATGGCGTCCGCGCGCCGTAGCATGTCCACCTTGAAGCGGATGCTGTTGGGATAGGGGCTGGCGCCCTTGATGATCCGCGTGAAGAAATAGCTGGCACCACCTGTGTTCAGGTCCTGGGTTGGGCTCATGCCGCCCAGCGGCACGCCCACGCCGAATCGGTCGGCCGTGGGCACGAAGGCACGGTTGGTGGGCAGCACAGCATCCAGAAAGTCCTCCACCGTGCCCTTGGTCAGGTGGTGCATGAGCGTGTAACCCTCCAGCTCCCTGGCCAGCTCTTCGCGCGGGATATCAAAGCGGTACTGCACGCGCATGCCGGCGCCGGCCTTGGCGCCCGTGGTGCTGGCCTGGTGGATGCCGGCGGGATTGTAGTCGGGGAGCTTGGTCACGTCCTTGACGCCCAGGTGCCGGCTCCAGGCCTCGCGCCAGACGCGTACGGCCGCCTCGCCCGAGCCTGCCTTGCGCGCTTCCTCCGCCGCCGCCAGAAAGGCCGGGGTCTGGTCCACCTTGGCGACATAGGCCACCTTCTGCAGGTACATGAGCTCCTCGTCCACGGCCGAGGCAGGCGCGGCGTCCAGACCCAGGACTTTCAGCTTGTCCATCGCCCGTGCCACAGTGGCCTCGCTGGTCCCCTCGCGCACGCGCACCGACATGCGGCCCTGCAGGGCGTAGCTCTTGCCCTCCGCTCGGCCCGTGCCCTGCCAGGGCTTGTAGACGACCTCGACCCCATCGCCCAGGTCTGCGTGGTACTCTACCAGCTTGTCGTGGATACCAGAATGCCAACGCGACAGGGGCACGTTCTCCGCCTCCACGGCCAGGCCGTGGCCGCGCGTGGCCAGGCGGTCCTCGGTCCACACCGGGCTGGTGGACACGCGCAGGCCGCTTGTCTTGGGCGCGGCCTTCATCCCCTGCCGCAGCGCCTTCAGGTCCGCCGCGCTGGGCGCGTAGGGCTTGATCAGAGGCATGCCCGTGGACATGCCCTGCCGCGTGGCATCCACGGCCTGAGCAATCGCGTCCAGCACGTCCAGGTACTGGCGCGCCATCGCCTGCTCCAGCGGGTTGCCGCCCTTGGCCAAGCGCTGCAGCCGGGGACGAAGCTCCTCGGCCGCGCTGAGCTTGCCCGTGTTGTAACCCAAATCGCCCTTGTGCGTGTTGACCGTCTTGGCCGCAGCCAGGATCGTATCCCAGAACTCATCCTCGTGCACCAGTTCCTTGGGAATCTCGCCCACCACATTGGCCTTGAAGACCTTCACCACACGCTTGTCCGCCTCGGGCCGCAGCCGCAGCTGCAGCACGGTCTGCCGCTCGCCGCTCAGGCCCGCCACCTCCCGCACCAGCACGTTCTGGTCCTCGATGTCGCCCCTGTCCACCGCCAGGGAGCGCCCTTGCCAGCCGGATTCCCGGATGGTCTTCACTTCTTCTGGCAGGTCGATGCGGCTGCCCCGCGCCCAGGCCAGCCCGTCGTCCACAGTCTTCGCAAGAGCCGGTTCCGCCACAGCGGCACCGAAGCGGAAGGTCACCTGCTTGCCTGTGCGCGCTGATTCGATCTGGCTGTAGAGGCGCTCGAAGTCCGCCCGGATGGCGTTCTTGCGATCCACCGCGGCGCGTAGGAAATCCTCCAGCGCGCCGGGCTGGCCGGCGAAGCGGCGGCCGGCATAGGGCATGAGCATCTCGCGGAAGGCCGCGTCGGAGATCGCCTCCACCCGGCGGATGCGTTCCTCCGTGGCTTGGAGGTCCAGCTTGATCTTCCCATCCCGGTGGGTGCGCAGGAGCTTGTTGTAGAGCGGCTCGTCGAAACGCCCGCCGGCGTTGGGTGCGTAGTCCACGGACAGCGTGTCGCGGCCGAAGTACTTGTAGAGCTGCCCCTTGTCGATACCGTAAACCCGGCCGTCCTGGGCGCGCAGGAACTGGCCCGCGTGGCCATCGTGGTTGGAGATGAGCCAGTCCACCACCTGCTCGTGCTGGATCTGCACCAGCTCCGCAGAGTCAATGGCCGCCACATCCATCTTCTCGAAGTTCGCGGGATCCCTGAGCCCCTTCTTCATCTTTTGGATCGAGCCCAGGCGCCGCTTCCCGTGCAGGTCCTTCAGCTCGATGCAGCGCACCTCGATGGCTTCCGGGTCGATCTCGCGCTGGATGAGGTAGGCCACCTCGTCGCCCCAGGCGCGGAAGTCCTCGGCGATGGGCTTGAACAGCCATTTGTCGCCGGCCTCATCCAGGTAGAAGTACTTCGTGTGGACGCCGCCCAGCTCGCTGGCGTCGCTGTGGAAGCGGAAGGGGTTCCGGGCCTTGAGCTCCTGCCAGGCATCATCGGCCGTGCGGGCCTGGACCGCGGGGCTGGCGGGCGCGGCCGTGGGCTGTGGCACGGGTGGTGTGGGCTTGGACGGCGGCGTAGCCTTCTTGAGCTTTGCCGCGTCCTTGGCGGCCGCCACCTTGGCCGCGACCTGCTCAGCCAGCTTGGTCTGGGCCGTCACGTCCGTCAGATAAGCGACCGACTCGTCCTTCGTGAACCACTGGAAGTTCTTGACCTTCGCCGCCTTGAGGATATCCCGCCGGACGGCCTGGGGCAAGGCCTCCACCGCGCTGGCGAAGGCGTGGTGCGACGTAAGCACGTACTGTTCCAGCTCGGCCAGTTGCTGGGGGCCCAGCAGCTCCTTCGTCTTGAAGAGGTGCTGGACCATTACATCGATCTGGGCGTGGTACTCGCCGAACGTGCCCGGATCCGTCTCCAGGGCCTTCAGCTTGCCCAGCTCGCTATGGAAGTCCGCCACGGCCTGGTTCGTCTTGGCCAGTTTCGCAGCGGCGTCCTCGGCCGCCTGCTTGGCCTGCTTGGCCGCTTCCTCGGCTTGTTTGAGGGCTGCTGCCTTGGCCGCGTCCGTGGCGTGGTCGGCCTTGTGCAGGGCCGCCACCAGCTCGTCCTTGCTCTTGAGCGCACCGACCTTGTACTGCTTGAACCAAGCCTCCAGCTCGGCGGGCGTGTGCCCAGCCAGCCACTCCTCGCTCTGGCCCGCGGCCTTCGACAAGAGGGCGATGCGGTCGGCCTTGGTGCGGGCGATGGACACGCCCTTCTCCTTGGCCACCTCGCGCAGCTGGACTTGGGTGAGCTTGCTGTAATCCCCGTCCTTCAGCGCCTCCTTGACAGCGGCGTCCTCCAGAGTCATCCCCGCCAACTGAGACTCCAAGACATCCTTGGTCATGAGTTGGGAGATGTCCGCCGGCACATGCGTGCAACGGCAAGCGGGGTGTAGCGGCTGGCTCGGCAGGTCTACCAGGCTGGTTTCCTTGCCGTCCAGCGGTCCGCAGTCGGGGCAGGTGCGCTCGTCGCCGGCCGTCAGCCAGCGCACGCGCTTGATCCCCACTTGCGCTTCGAACTTCAGCGCGCCCTGGTTGTAGGCGCGCATCACCTCGCTACGCGCGATGAGTTCGGCGCGCTGCTGCACGGTCTTGAAGACCGTCTTTCCCACCTGGCGGAACTCGTCCGGGTCCTTGACGATGCCGCCAATACGCCGGGCGATTTTGGCCGGACCTTCGCCCTGGGCAATGCCCACCTGCACGGCGCCCTTGATGCCGGCCACCAGGTCGTCTGAAAGCTTGCCCAGAAGCTGCAGCTGATAGTTCGAGAGGAAGTCCAGGGCGTCGGTGGGAACGAGGGAGAAGGCCGCCTCAGCCAAGGCCTCCCGGCCCGCCTGATCCAGGGCCTGGTAGCCGCCCACCTTCATGGCGCCCAGCTGGGCCAGCTTGCCCTCGATGCCGGCCTTGGTCGCCGTGGCCGTCAGGTCCTGATGGACCAGCGACAGGTCCTTCTTGAGCTGGGCGGCAGTCTGGGCCAGGTGCTTGTCCAGGGCCTTCAGCCGAGTCAGCTGCACGGCCTTGCCCGGCTGGGCGTCGGGACCGAACTGTGACAGGTCACCCAGCGCCAACACATGAGCCTTCACGTCCTTGGCCGCGCGGTCCAGGGCCTTCAGGCTGCCGGCCAGCACCTCGTCCGAGTAGGCCCCGGCCTGAGCCAGGCTCTGGGCCGTGGCCTGCTCGATGGCCTGGCGCTGGGTGAGTGCGTGGGAGCTGATAGCCCGGCTGCCCAGGGGCAGGAGGAGCGCCTCCACCTCCAGGTGGAGCTCTCCTCGGGGCAGGGGCGCGTGCCAGCTGCCGCAGCTGCAGGCTGCGCGTGGCATCAGGCGGTTGGCGTGGAATCCGCGGCCAGCTCTCGTACGCGTTCGCGGGCCACCAGCACGGCCCGGGCGCGGATGAGCTGGTCCACCTGCTGGTAGAGGCCGGCCACGTCGCCGGTCTGCGGTGCGCCGTTCTCAGGCGGCGCTGGCGCTGGCGCAGCCTCCGGCGCCCCCTTCAGCCGCTCCGCCAGGTTGAGCAGGTAGAAGACCTGGTCGAGGCTGAGCATCTCCTGCTGGGCCAGGCCCACGATGTCGCCCGGTGAGAGCGGGGCGATCACCTGCTTGGTCTCGCGCCCGATCTGGGCGTGCTCGATGTCCGGCGAAAGGCCCATCAGCGCCTGCAGGCTGCGCACGCTGATCAGCCCGCGGTCGTAGAGATCCACCAGCACCTTGCGCTGGTCGGCGCCGGCGGAGAGGTCGATCTCCTGGAAGGCGATGTGGACGCTCTCGCCCTCCTGCCCGCGCATGGCCAGGTAGTCGTCCAGCACCCAGCGCAGCATCTCGCGCGCCATGTCGCGGATGTCCGAGAGCATCAGCTGGACCTTGGCGAAGCCCAGGCTGGCGGTGGAGAAATTGGCCCCGTCGCCACTGACCAACGCCCGTGTGAAGCCCATGGCGACGATGATGTCGCCCTTGGTCTCCTTGGCCTTCTCTTCGACCTTCAACGCCTCACCCTCAGCGCCGTAGGTGTCGATGGTCACGTAGAACGGCACCACCGCCCCCTGTTGGGCGCTCATGGAGTCAAAGACCTTCTTGATGTCCTTCAGCATTGAGGCCTTGGGCATCACCACAGTCTTGCCGAACTGCCCGCCCACCTTGATTAGGCGGATGGGCATGGCCCAGCGTTTGGCGATGGCGCGCTCGGCGCGCCGGTAGTCCCGCAGAAGCTCGATGGACTCGAATGCTGGTAGCACCATGCTGGTGCCGTGCTCGGCGAAGCCAGGCGCGTCCCACATCCAGCGCCGGAACTGATCAATCGCGACCGGACCCACCTCCACGCGCTGCTTGGATGCATCCAGCTTGAAGGACGTCACCTTGGTCGTCTTGCCGTCCTCCACGACCACGTCCAGGAGGAGCGGGTTCAGGGCCTTCACCTGGGAGAAGTCCTTGTACTGCGGCTGGCCGTCCTCGGTCTCGCCCTTCTTCTCGCCACCGTACTCTTTGAAGGCCGCGGCCTCGCCCTTCGTCAACAGTTGCAGGAGCTGGTCCTTCAACCAGCGCTTGAGGCCCAGCCGCTCCTTCAGTGCGTCCACGTCCTTCTGCAGCTCGGTGCTGGAGGCGATCAGCGTGAAGTCCTCGCCCAGGGCCAGCGTGCGCCAGGCGTTGATGCAGTTGTTGACGATGGGCTCCTGCTGGTAGTACTCCCATGCCTTCGTGCCGCGATCCAGCCACTCAGCGGGAATGCCCGTCTCCGCCATCTCGCTGCCGAACGGATCCACCGTGGCTGCCTGGGCCTCTAGCTCGCCTCCCACGTGGTGGACGCTTTCGGCCGCAAGCTGGGCACGCGTTCCGATGCCAAACAAGCCCATCGAGCCCTCCTAGACGAAGACGTTGTCGGTGACCAGCGGCATGACGAATTCAGCCTCGCTGGAGGAGTTGTCGTCCACCAATTGCTTCAGGAGCTCGCGCTCCTTTCTCAGGGCTGCGCAGCGCGCGCTGTCGATGATGTGGTCGTTGCCCTTGGAATAGATCAGTCGACCCGCTTGGTTCTGCGAGTAGGTCTGCGTGCAGAACTGGTCCTCCCAGTCCGGGTCCGCGTCGCCGGCGGGGAAAAGGATGGTGCGCGCCGCCAGCCGCCCATTGATCAGGCTGGTCATGTACTCCTTGGTGCGCTGGTTCTTGGGCCGCCCCTGGGGATCGTAGCCCGTGGTCAGCGTGCCGCCGAAGTCGTAGGTCTCCACGCGGTAGGCGAACTGGTGGCCCGAGTAGCGGTCCTCGGTGGTGAGGATGTGCTCCACGGCCAGGCCGTTGGAGCCAGCGTCAAGGCCAAGGCCGGCGAAGTCGAAGTGGTCGTCGAGGATGGCGATCAGCGCCGCCTGGTAGGTGTAGGGCAGCCGCTCGTTGTGGACGCGCAGAACGGGCACCAGGCGGCCGCGCTCGTCGTCCAGCCAGACGGTGAGCTCGCTGGGGTCGTTCGTGTAGCCGAGGTCGCCGCCCAGCCAGTAGGTGCCGCGATTCTCTTCGAGCTGGTCGAGCAGGCCGTACATGCGGTCGATGGCCTCGTCCACGCTCTGCAGAGCTTCGAACTCCTCGCCGTCCAGGCGGATCACCTTATATGCCTTTTCCAGCTTGCGCTGGCAGGCCTGGAATTGGCGGATGTTGAAGGCCGCATAGCTCGGCGCGCCGTGGTCGCCCACCACCTCGTGCTGGAAACCTGCCGTGTCGCGGCCGCCGTAGAACCGGGCTTCCCGCTCGGTGTCGTCCTCCGTCCAGCCAGGCACGATCCAACTGGGCCAGTGGAATACCCGCCAGCCGCTGCCCTTCTGGGTAATCCGGTAATACGTCGTGTTGCGCAGGCCATTGGGGTTCGAGTAGCAGCGCATCTGGCCGCCGCGGTTCAAGACCCGGCGCAGGGCCCGCCAGGCAGGCTCTGGGTACCAGGCGGCCTCGTCCACCAGCACGCGATCGCAGTGGAGGCCGCGCACGCTCTTGCCCGTGGGGCCGGCGGGGCGGAAGTAGATGATCGTGCCGTTCTTCCAGGTCATCTGGTAATAGGGCTTGCGCGTGATCCGGTGCCGGCCATTCTGGTCGATGGCCACCATCTCCAGCAGGAACTCGCTGTTTTGAAGGTGGGCCTCCACCTCCTCGATGACCTTGTTCACGTGGCCGTCGTTGGGCGCCGTCACCAGCATGCGCCCGTTCTGGGCGGTCACGCCGTAGTGAAGGACCTGAACCACGATGTCCACGGTCTTGCCCACCGCCCGGCCGTCCTGGTGGACCACCTGCAGGTCTGGCTCACGCAGGTCCTCCTGCTGGTGGGGCCACAGCGCCATCGGCTGCCCGGCGGTCTCTCCATCCAGCTGAGTCAGAAAGGCCGCGGCGAACGCGACCGGATCCAAGAGGATCTGGGCAAAGGCCATCTCGTCGGAGGAGAGCTTGGCTGGCCGCGGAGGCTTGATGCCCATCTCGTTTACTCTCAATGGGTTGAGACTTGACTTTCGGACCCGACTAGTGCAGACTCATGTCCAGAGACATGCGCGGGCGGGACCTTGCGATCCCGCCTTGCCGCCACCCAACCACGGAGACCCCATGCGCGCCCACTTCCAGCGCTTCGACGAGCACCTCCAGTCCAGGCAGCTGGCCTACAGCACGCGAGTCCCCTACTTGGCCGAACTGCGCCGGCTGGCCACAGCCCTGGAAGAGGATGGCCAGTCCTCCGACTTGAAAACCCTGACCATGGATCGGATCACACGGTACTTCGTCCGAGAGGGGCGGTCAAGCCTGACTCAGCGACGGGCGTTGACCGTCCTCAACCAGTTCCTGACCTGGGCCAAGCACCCCCTGGCGGCTGAGGTCGGCGCCATGCGCATGCCGCGCATTCATACCGCCGCCCCCGACTACCTCAGCGAAGCCGAGGAGAAGGCGCTGCGTAAAACCCTACGCACACGCTCAGACGTGACCAGCCAGCCCAGGGACCGTGCTCTCTTCTGCCTGCTCTTGGACACAGGCCTGCGTGTGGCCGAGGCCGCCGCCCTGACCGTGGGCGACGTGGAACTAAGCGAGAAGATGATTCGGGTGAGCACCAAGGGGGGCAAGCAGCGAACCCGGTTCCTGCCGGTGGAAACCCGGGACATCCTGAAGCTGCTGGTTGCGCGCCAGCCGGCGCAGGCTCCGCTTTTCCGCAGCACGACCGGGAAGGGCATCGGCACCCGGCACATCCGCCGGCTCCTGGACTTCTGGGTGGCCCTGGCCGGGATTTCTCGCGGAATCCACCCACACGTTCTGAGGCACACTTTTGCCACCAGCCTGCTGAAGAAGACGGGCAACCTGCGCCTCGTGCAACTGGCCCTGGACCACGAAAGCCCCAAGACCACGGCCATCTACGCCCACGTGGCCGACGAGGAGCTTAGGGCCGCCATCGAGGGCAGGCGGAACTGATCATGGGGAGGCAAACGGGAGCCGTGGCAGGTTTGGAGGGGCATTCACAGGATGTATACTCGAAGTCCTGACAGGAGCGGTTTGTTGGTTTACGAAGTGATCAATGTCTGTTCAACTCGGTCTTATTGATCATTCCTTGTGTTTTTACGACTTTAACCCTATCAAACAGAAAGATGACGATGTCCACAGAATCGCAACTCATGGGCGCAGAACCCTATAGCCAAACTCCTGCCGCCCTGGCCATGCGCCGGCTTCGCACTCAGCGCCGGGAAGTCCGACTGGGCTTGCAGCAGAGCCCCGAGCAGCTTCGTATCGAAACCAGCCGCTACCTCTACCCCACGCTGCGCACGGAAGTGCGGGGATCCGGGAAGGTGTGGGTCCGCCACGCCTGGGAAGGCCGCGTGCAGGTGAATGGCCACAACCACGTCATCACGCGCAGCGTGTCCAAGTACGGAGCCCGTGGTGCCTACCTGCAGTGCCTGAATCAGATTGGCGAGTGGCTGCTCTTGCTCTACCCGGCGGAATGGGTGGAAACAAAGTTGGAGCAACTGCGGGATCAGGCACCCGGAACTTGACCTTGGAATTGATCAGCATGACCAAAGCGCCCCGAAAGGGGCGTTTCCTCTCTTGATTCAAGTCGTGCTCACGTAAAGACCTTTTTGAAGAATTTAATTACTGACTATTTATCAAAACCAACTTGACTAAGAAAAGTGTCTCTGCGTAGTTATGCCCACCAAACGAGGAGATGGACCCATGACGAAGATGACGCGCAAAGGCCTGATCAACATGCTGGGCGAAGACGAAGCCGCTTTCATGCAGCTCTTTAAAACCAACCTGATCCAGCTCATGGCAACTGACACCCTGGACACGGTCCAGCTTGCCCGCGACGAGATGGCCAACCGCGGCCTGGGAGCGAACGGCGAGTGGATCGGCTTCCCCGCCGCCCAAAAGCTCTGGCAGGCGCCGGCCGCCGCCGCCCAGCCTGGCGCCGACGACGCGACGATTGACGCCGGCATGGAGGTCCTGGCCCAGGTCCACCTCGGGATCAAAACGCTGAAGGAGCGCCGGATGGACGCCCTCGATTTCCAAGAGGTTAGCGTCCTACAGCTTAAGGACGCCCTGCGCGCCGCCTTTGAGCTGGGCCGCGCCAGCAAGTAACCGGAATCACCACACAATCAACAGGGAGATTTGATCATGGCAAAGCAGAACTGGGACGTGAAGGCCTTTGTGGCCGGGCAGTTGGCGGAAGGCAAGACAAATCTGGACGGCGCGCGCAAGCGGGTGACTCGCCTGGAGGTCGCCCTTCAGCAGGCATTCCTGCAGCTTGGGCAGGACGCCGAGTTGCAGCAACAGATGGGCGCAGTGATGGGCCGCCTGGAGGAGCTGAAGGGCAGTCTGGAGCTGGTGGCCAGTAACCTGGAAGCCAAACTGCCGCCTGCCCCGCCCAGTCAGGAGGCATGACCAACGACGACCCTGGACAGGGAGTCGGATTGGGAGGTCACACTCATTGCTGCATAAGGCGCTTCAAAGCGCCTTATGCTTTATCTATTCTTAATTCACTTCTATAAAACTATCTCAACTATTTAGTCCACTATTACTCGATCTTTACTTGACTAACGAGTATCACTCTGCGTAGTTATGCCCAACAAAAGGCGGACAAGACACCCGCCGGGAAAACAGGAGACACGGACATGCTACTCACCGACCTGATCGCCCGACTGGAAGAACTGGCCCAGGAACACCCGGACGCTGAGGTCCGCCTGATGACCCAGCAGAGCTGGCCATTTGAAAACTCCCTGCTTGGCCTCACCACCAAGAGCGCCATCACCGACGACGAGGACCAGCAAGAGGCCGAGCGCCTGATGGGGCTGGACATCGAGCTGGAAGACGACGAGGTCGGCCCGCGCAGGGAGCCCAGCACCGACCCCGAGATCATCTACCTAATCGAAGGTAACCAGCTCGGTTACGGCAGCAAGGCCGCCTGGGCCGTCTGCGACCGCTTCTAGGCAACCACCTGGGGCTGGGTCGCCCAGGCGCCCAGCCCTGGCCAACAAGGGAACGAACCCATGACTACCAACTACACGGTCACCTACACCGCCACCGGCGCCCACAACTTCACCGCCCACGTTTTCCCCAGCAACTTCGCCATCCACCTGGGCCGAGGCCTGCACAGCTTCCCAAGCTCCCATGAGTGCGACATGGTCGAGCAGGCCTGCCGCTGGCTGAACCAACCCGGCAACATCGCCTGCGGAGTGAACCTGGAAAACGACTGGACCGTCACCAGGACGCCGGAAGCCAAGCCAACCGACGACGGCATGCTGCTCGATGCGCGCCACCTGAAGCCCCAAGGCCTGGGTCTCCGGCACAAGTACGGCCTCGTCTACATGACCGGCAGCCAAAGCTAAACTCCCAAGTACCACCCCATGAACAACGTGGAAGCCGCCGTCGCTAAAAAGTGTCGGCAGGCATCGACCCATGCCAAGCTATCGCCGCTATAAAAACGGTCGTTCTAAGCAGCCCATGGCGCATCGCCCTAAAGCTGTGACAGAACCAATTGCTGAAAGCGCCCCGGATGGAGCGCTTCTGCTTTACCAGCATCCCGTCAGCTCTTGACTGTCTCAGCTATTTAAATAAGTCAAAATATTTCTCACCTTTAACTTGCTTATGAAAAGTGTCTCTGCGTAATTATACCCATCAAAACGGGAGTTAGACCAATGACGAACGAGACAAACACCGGAAACAACCTTAAGACGCAGAGCCTGACTTGGCTGATCGATACCTGGGAATACACCATGAACGACCCATCAAACACCGAGCTGGCAATCAGCATCTCGACTGAGCTGAAACGTCGGAACGTAGCGGCTTTCACCCGCTGGATTCACTGCCGCACCATCAGAAGCCCCCGCAGCTTCTTTCTGCCAACCGCTGAATAGACTCCCGACAACAACGCATAGAGGGACAACCATGGCACGCAAGACGATGACAACAACCGCCCAGCCCCTTGAGAACGGCCTCTTCCTGCTTGGGACCGCCAGCGCCCAGGTTGAATCGCTGCGAGCAACGCTGGCGCAGGCCGAGGCACAGCTAGGCGCCGACAAGCGCTTCCGGCACGACTTGGCCAACATCACCACCCAAGTCACCGCACTGGCAGAGGCCATCGAGGACGCCGCTGCAAACGCCGAGATGGTCAGTAACGAGACGGCTGCCTGACAACAAGCGGCGCGCCAGGGCCGGCTCGAACACCCGCTCTGGCCCTATGAAAGGGACCATGAACATGCTGCTCCTCACCAACGCCCCGACCTGGGTATTCCTCACCGAAGCTGAAGCCGAGAAGGCCGCGACCGACCTGGGCAAGGGCGAGGCCGAAGGCTGGACCTACACAGTTGTCCCCGACCCCATCGGCTCTGGCCGTTGCATCATCAAGGTCTACGACGAGAACGGCGAGTTCATTTCCAACCTAACCCGCTGAAAGAACAACCCCACGACAACTACACAGGACGCAGAGCTGCAAGCGCAGATGGCCACAGTGATGGGGCGGATGCAGGCCTTATAGGAGAGTGTGGAGTAGGTGGCAGAACGGCTGGAAACATTGGTTCCACTGGAATCCCAGGCCTGATGGTCAGCTGGCGTCTTATGCGAAGCGGGTCAGGTTTGATCCGCTTTGCTACTCACTATTCATCAAAGATGAAGATGATGTCCCGCTAATCTCAACCCAGCCAAGGCCATTTTTCTCGCTGCGGGGCTACCTTGCGTGATGGTAGTTTTTCCGCTTGATATCCATATGAATTCACGCGACAATGCATCCAAGTCAGTAGCGGATGTCTGAAGCCAAGACTTCAACCAGGCCAATTTGTCCATCATCGTATTGATTTCACCGTCTTTTGCTGGATGGATTTCAACCCAGATGACTTTATCACCCTTCTTCCCACCCTGTGACTTACCAATCCCATAATCCCAACGGTGTTCAGTTGGGCACTTAGATTGCAACGTTGAATCAATATCAACACTTCCCTTGAGTTTTGTGGACTTATTGACCGTAATATGAGCACGATCTACAGCCTTCAATGCTCCTAAACCTCGCTGATATGCGCTTGCAATGTCAGGTGAGGCTGCAACTGCTTGTGTGAAAGTCATGCTTTGCGCCTCCGCAGCCCATCAGCCACGGCAGATGCCACAACTTCATTGGCTCTTGCACTGAAGTCCGTTAGGCCTCCCCAACCTGCAACAAAGGACTCTGTTGAACCTGGATCAAGCCCAGAAATGTTTCGTACTGCACCATCACGCTCGAAATAGTAGACCTTAAACACTCGCTTCATTGTATCATGAAAAACAGCCTTTAATTGAGTGCCAGCTTGCACGTCAAACAATCTGCCTAACTTTGACTCACTGGAATTCTGCTCACGTAAGTGATTCAAGGCCCAAACCATTTCTAAGACTTGTGGTGAGTGTGTCGACAAACAGACTCTATAGCCGCGTGAGAGCAACTCCAGCACCAGCAGTAACATCAGGCTGATAGCTCGCGGATGGAGCCCCATTTCAAGCTCTTCTACAACAACCCAATCCACGGACTTCCGCTTTGCCATTCTCCCGGGTGGCATCAACCAATAGAGGCCGAGCAATAGCGGCATGAATTCTCGTTGCCCCGCCGACCAAACCATAAACGGGAGTTCGCCATGTGCATTACCTAGAACCATACGCTTCTGTGGTCGGGAACGGTCCACCTTCAAATCAAACCCGGCGAACACGTGAGCACGTAACTCGTCTCGATAGATTTGTTTCAACCGATTAGCGCGTGGAAAGAGCTGATCACCCTGAACGAATTCCTGCTCCATCAGCAGGCGCAACTTTTCGCTGAACTCCCGCACTGCGAAGGGATCACCGGCGGAGTAATCAGTGAAGGGGCGCGGCCAGCCGTCGCGCAGAGTCAATACTCGTTGCGCTGGGATGAAGAACATCTGCTCTCCTTGCCCAAGCTCAGGCGCCTTGATGCGACGCTTGGCGCGCGCTACCATGTCCACATCGCGGTTCTGCCAGCGAATCGTGCTCTTCTCAGACCAGATGGAGTGCATGCCTTCGCCAAGCATGAGGTCAAGGAACTCAGGCAGCTTGCCGCCCCAGTCCAAGCCGTGACGACGAAGGTCTTCCTGAACGTGGCGCATGTCAACCAACAACTTGAGTAGCTGTAGTGTTATGCTCTTGCCAGTGGCTTGAGGACCCACCAAAACGGTGAGATCCCCAAACTCGATTCGGGCTTTTTGGATTTGCCCGATGTGTTGGAGTTCCAGCACGTCCATCTCAGTTCTCCTCGCCGAATAGATTGCCCAGACTGGATTGCCGCAGCAGCTCCTCGCGACGCTCCCTTTCAAGTATCTCGCGCTTCCCCTGGATCATGGCTTCCAGCTCATCAGACCGGTCATTGAGTTCTATTGACAGGTTTTCGCGTTCATCAGCCAGTTCGTCCACCGTGGCATGCAGTTCTCGCAGCCGAGCTTCCACCTCATCCGGTTCCCATGCTTCCGATTCCAACAGCCGGTCGATCTGGTTCCAGTGGAATTGAATGGCACGACCAATGTCCCGACTCAGAATCGCCGCCAACGCCAGGGTGCTTTGTTTCACCGCACGCGCATCAACGGCGCTCGACAAGCAGTTTCTACCCGCCGTGGCGGCCTCCTGAAAGGCCAAGCGCGCTTCTTCCAGCTCCAGTGCCCCAGTCAGATCCCCTTCATGTGCCGTCGCGCCACTGGATGCCAGAAGAAGCAAGGTCAACCACGACTTGCGCTCCGCGACCGAGCCCGCTCGGTTGCGCCACCGGCTCCGATAGGCCACGGCAAGCCGCTCCCACAGCATCAATTCCCGCATGGGATGAATCTCGCGCTGGAAGTTGACGAGGAAATCCGTTCGCTCCATCAGGCCGGCATCTTCAATGGCGTGAAAAACCAATTCCGCCCGCAGCAGGAAATCATCCGGCAAGTCCCGGTAACGGATCGGACCTGGTTCCATGTTCACCTCTCGGCCTGGCGCCCACCTAGCTGCGATCAAGACTCCGCATTTTGCCCAAACAGGTCGCCCGTTTCCGCCGCCTTGCGTTGCCCCGTCTCGCAGGTCGGATAGTCCGCCGCACCCGCCGCCGGTCCTGCGGCAAACGCCCCCGGCCACCCGCCATGCTTCTCAATGACCTCGTCGATCTCGCCCATCAGGCGGATCGTCTCCTTCAGCGCCACGACAATCTTCTGGTAATGGGCGATGTCCTCGTCCGACAGCCGCCGCCCCTTGCGGTCCTTCAGCCACTTCTCGCAGACCTGGTAGCCGCCGATGTGGAAGTTCCAGACTTCCTCGGGCACGCCCTTGAAGCCCATTCTGCCGGGCGTGGCGGGCTGCCCTTTCTTGGTGGCCGCGGCATCCAACCAGACTGTGCCATCCGACCAGCCCACGCGCCCGACTTCTGGTTGGGGCGGGCCGGCGTAGGTGGTGATGAAGTGGTCGAGGGTGGGCGACTCCAGCAGATGCAAAGCGACGAGCCTGCCGCCAAAAAGTGTGAGGTCGCGGAACAGGTCCAGATTATATGTCAACGGAATGCGCGGGAAGCTTTTAATCAGGCACGCCTCATATCTCGTCCGGTAGCTAGGTGCATGAATGGTTGCATATACGTAGTGCAATAAATCGCGCGGCCCGCAGGTCACCTTCAAATCACCCATAGCAAGCGAAACTAAATTCAAATTAAGCCGTCTTCGAACTCTACTTACAATTTCATCACCAATGTTTGGATGAATGATGTTCTTCCCAAACAACAGGTCATTTGTGTGGACGAAGATTGGAAACGCAACATTATTCGCATGTGCACTCTCAAATGTGCAACTTTCTGTTATTTCAGAGGCAACAAATGCGTAAGAGAAAGGAGTCCTTTTGTTCTGTCGTTTACATAACAGCGTCAAGTTAGGTTTTACGAAAAACTCAAATAACTCCTGACGCGGGCGATCCATTAGTTCTCGTCCCCACCAGCACCATCTACTATCAAACGGGCGATAAGTGCAACGAACAACTCTTTCTTGTAACTCCTTTACTGCCCGAAGTTGTTTTCTAGCATCAATTGGATTCCAGTCCGAATTGCTCTCTAAGGAATATTTCTTGATAACCTCTTCATCAGAAATATTTTTATCCACTAAATCGTGAATCCTTCGCATAAGGTTTGACTGATCATAATCGATCACCAATTCGTCACGGTGCGTGATAAATCCAGTCGCTGAAGTTGGAAACCAATCATGCAGGTGGAATAACGAATCAAATTCAACTTGAGTAGATCCATCACCGGCTACAATGAGTTCGTATTCCGGCGGTTTTGGTTCAACGAGAATCCAATCATTATCACCATGTCTTTGCTTCAGTAAATATTCATATTTCTCTGTCCGCTTTCCCCAGAGTTCAGAAACTTTAGTTTGGTCTTTATAACCAACAACAGCGGAAACTCTGGTCAGCAATGAGACTGCAACACCTTGTCGAATGTCAAAGACGTTTTCGTCCTCAATGTCCTTTGGCGGCTGCTCGTTGATGTTCGAGTTGCCGTGAAGGTCCAAAAAGTATGCCCTCTGGAAGAACTGACAAACACGTCTTCTTAGCCCTCGATGAATTACTCCCTTAATAAAGCTGTGATTTGTGATGAATCCAACAATTCCTGTACCGCATGATGACATTACGGCTTGAGCCATCCCGATGAATTTCACATAGTCATCAGACAGAGGTTGGATGTTTCGTTCATTCCTCACGTCCTCCTTGTAGATTGCTACGAGATTCTCCGCATAATCACTGCGGTTTGCGGAATCTCTTGCATATGGAGGATTACCAATGATGACGGAGAACCTTTGGTGACGTTTAATCATGCTGACCGCTTGAGCTTCGTGCGCCAGCGCCGGCAGCATGGCCGTCGTGATCTGCTTGTCGTTGGCCGGCTCCAGGGCGTTGGTCAGGTAGATGCGTGCCCGCTCCTCGCTGTCGAAGTGGTAGCCCGTCTCATGGAGCTTGAGGCCGATCTTGAGATGGGCGATGGCGTAGGGCGCCATGAGCAGCTCGTAGCCGTGCAGGCGCGGCAGCAGGTGGCGCGGCACATAGGCGTTCCAGAGCGCCTCGATCTGCTTCTCGCTGTGACCGTGGGCCGTCCACTTGGTGGTCATCGTGCGGTGGATGATCTCGATGACCTCAACGAGGAAGGTGCCCGTGCCCGTGGCCGGGTCGAGGATCTGCACGAAGGGATGCTGCGGGTCCAGCAGGCGCGGGTGGTCGGAGTCCTCTGAGAGGTTGGGCAGCTGCAGGCCGGGCTGTCGCTGTAGCATCTCGCCCCACGTGGTGGTGTCGGCCAGCCCGTCCTCCAGGCCGAACTCCGTTCGCAGCAGCTCGTCCACCGAGCGCACGATGTAGCTTACCACCGGGCGCGGCGTGTAGAAGACGCCACGCTTTTTCTTCTCACCTGGATCGTAATGCCGAAGAAACTCCTCATAGAAATGGATGACTGGGTCTTCCTGTGGGTTCCTGTCGCCGAAGTCGCGGACGACGGCCTCCATGTTGGCGTCGTCCAGCAGCTCCACCACATCGAAGACGCCCAGCTCATCGAAGTCGATGCCTGACCCGCCCGCTTTCCCTTGCCGTCCACCCACCTTCAGGAAGGTCTCCATCAGCTCCCGCAGGAAGGGGTTGGTGCGCAAGTGACCTGCGAAATCGTCAGCAGTCTTCTTGTGTGGATCAGTGATGCGCGCCGAGAGCAGGCCGTAGGCGATGGTCTGGGCGTACATGTCGGCGAAGCTCTCCACCGTCAGGTCGTGGACCAGGGCCTCGCGGAAGGCATGCATCAGACGCGTGAGCGGGCCGCTCTCGCTCTCGATCGCCAGCGCCGTGGTGATGCGCAGGCGAATCGCCCTCGCCAGCGCCGCCAGCCGAATGGAGAGATCCTTGGCCGTGGAGATGACTTCCCGATGCCCCAGCGTGAAGGCTGCGCTCCAAGTCTTGCGCCAGATCTCCAGGTCGTTCTCGTTTTCCGGCCACGTGAGGTGCTTGACCAGGGTGTTGGCGGCGTGGGCAAGGTGCAGTGCCGTGTCCTGCTCGTCCCAGCCCAGCACCTTGAGGGTGGGTAGGTCGCGCGCTCCCTCGCTGGCGGAGAAGTGCGCCAGGCAGATCTGGCGGCTGGGCCCTTGCCCGTAGGTGGAGATGAAGAGCAGGTCGTCTGCGTGCCAGGCCTGCGCGCTGCCCTTGGCGCGCTTCTTCAAGACCACGCGGCCCAGGATGCGGCGCAGGGCCGTGACGGGCAGATTCTTGGGCTCGAAGTCGACGAAGAAAATGCCCCAGGGTTGGTGCGTGCTCAGCGGACGCAGACGGTGAATGGAATCGATCTTAACCGCCAGGGCGGGCTCCAGGCCCAGCTCCTCGGGTGTGTATTCGAAGGCGACGTCCTCGACGTCCGCGCCTTCGAGCGGCCAGTCAAGCTCCTCCCTCAAATAGGCTAGCAGCTCCTCGATCGTCTTGATGGAGCGCAGGCGCTCCCAGTTCCGGTCTTGGGTCTTGCTCATGGCTTCTCCGGTGTGGGCTTCCACTCGCGGGCGAGACGTTGCGCCTCTGCGATTTGGGCAGGGGTCATCTTGCCAGCCACAGTGCCTCTACCCCTCACCGCGTCCTCATCCCCGCTGGTGGCAGCAAGGTTCCACCACAGGTGAGCCATGATATAGTCCTGCGGCACGCCTCGGCCGTCGTTGTACATGACACCCAGGTTGTACTGAGCCGGTGCGTACCCATGCTCAGCGGCTAGGCGGTACCACTTGGCTGCTTCCGCGTAGTTCTGAGGCACGCCTTGGCCGAGGTGGCACGCAACCCCCAGGTTGTACTGGGAACCTACATGGCCTTGCTCCGCTGCTAGGCGGAACCACTTGGCAGCCTCTGCGTCATCCTGCGGCACGCCTTGTCCGCCGCCGTATATGCCCCCCAAGTTGTTCTGGGCACTTACATGGCCCTGCTCAGCGGCTAGGCGGTACCATTTGGCAGCCTCAACGTAGTCCTGCGGCACGCCTCGGCCGTCGTCGTACATGACTCCCATGTTGTACTGAGCCGGTGCGTACCCCTGCGCAGCGGCTAGGCGGTACCACATGACTGCCTCTGCGTCGTTATGCGGCACGCCCCTGCCTTTGGCGCATGCAACCCCTAGATTGTACTGTGCCGGCGCGCACCCCTGCTCCGCGGCAAGGCGGGACCACTTGGCGGCCTCTGCGTAGTCCTGCGGCACGCCTTGGCCGCCACTGTACATGTCCCCCAGGTTGTTCTGGGCACTTACATGTCCTTGCTCCGCCGCAAGGCGGTACCACTTAACGGCCTCAATGTAGTCCTGCGGCACACCCTGGCCGCTCTTGTACATGACTCCCAGGTTGTTCTGGGCACTTACATTGCCTTGCTCCGCCGCAAGGCGGTACCACTTGACGGCTTCAGCGCCGTTCTGCGGCACGCCCTCGCCGCTGTGGTACAAGAATCCCAGATTTAACTGGGCTCCTGCGTTCCCATGTTCAGCAGCCAGGCGGTACCACTTGACGGCCTCAACGTAGTCCTGCGGCACGCCCAGGCCCTTGGCGCACGCAACCCCCAGGTTATACTGAGCCGGCGCGTACCCCTGCTCAGCCGCTAGTCGAAACCACTTGACAGCCTCTGTGTAGTCTTGCAGCACGCCCTCGCCGTTGTAGTACATGACCCCCAGATTGCGCTGGGCCATTGTATTCCCTTGCTCAGCGGCTAGGCGGTACCACTCGGCAGCCTCAGTGCTCCCCTGCGGCTCGTAACCGGCTGGAAAGCCCTTGTCGACCATCACGGTTTTCCTCCATCAATCCACTTTGCCACGGCTTCCAGGTCTTCCGCGCCCCCCGGCTGGATGCGGACGGGACATATCCAACCCCCAAAGCCGTGGCCAGCTGGGCGTCTTGGCGGACGGTTAGGACGGGCAGCCCAAAGGCCCCGGCCAGCAAGAACCGGCGCGGCGCGGTCCGGCGTCCGCTTGGCGTCCACCCGGCCCAGCACCAGGGCGCAGCGGGGCGCGGGCCTGCGTCTGCGGGTTTCTTCCAGGACGCGGCCCGCGCTGGCCGTCGTGCTTCGTAGAGAGAGGCGGCCGTGGTCATACTGGTCCAGCAGGTCCAGCGCCAGCGAGAAGTCGCCCACGACCTTGAGCAGGCCCTTGGCCTCGCCGCTGCTCAGGGAGCGCTCCGTGGCGACGCGCCCCACCAATTGGACGGCGGCCAGCAGGCCCTCCAGGCGTTCCACCTGGGCTTGCAGGCGACTCTCGTTCAACGTGTAGCCGCGCACCAAAGTGTCCTTCAGGGTGCGGGTGGCCCAGATGCGGAATTGGGTGCCGCGCAAGGAGTGAACGCGGTAACCGACGGAGATGATCATGTCCAGGTTGTAGAAGTCCACCTGATAGGTCTTGCCGTCGGCGGCAGTTGTTGCGTTTTTTGCAACAACTACCTCACGCTCCAACTCCCCCGTGGCGAGGATGCTTCGCAGATGGCGGGAAATGACCGACTTGTCGCGCTGATAGAGATCGGCCAGCTGCTGCAGGCTCAGCCAGAGGGTCTCCCCCTGCAGCCTGACTTCCAGACGCCCCACGCCACCTTCCTGGAACAGGACGATCTCTCCTCCGCGACCCAGGGTCGGCGGATCGGCATCCTGCTTCTTGCGGGGCATCAATTGACCTCCATCCAGCAACGCAGAGCCGGCTTGACGCCGATGGGAGCGTCCACGCGCTTGAGGTAGGTGTTCTTGATGTGCTTCTCGACGCGCCCGCGCCAGTCCTTTAGCAGGACCTCATCCATTTGGCAGCGCCGCGCCGTCTCCGGCGTGCTGCGCACATGCTCGACGATCTCGCCCGGCTCTTCCAGGATGCGGTTTTGCTCCAGGTCGGCCAAGTACCAGCGGGTGGGGCCGGCCGTCAGGCTGAACTCGCCGGTCTCCAGGTCCAGAGCAGGCAGGGCGTAGCAGAAAAACACGCCGCGTAGACCTGCTGTCACTGCCTCCCGGCCACTGAACACAGCCCCCGGTAGCGCTTTCAACTTCGCCTCCAGCTCCGGCATCGCAGCCAGCAAGGCCTGGTATTCCAAGTGCAAGTCCTCGACCACGGTGCGCGAGCCCTCGTAGGCCGCGTCATGGGCATTGAGGACCTTGAGGTCGTCGTACATGTCCTCCGGCCGAAGCAGCTTGCCGCCTTCAATGCCCAGAGTCCGCGAGATCAGCAGAGTCTTGCGCGTGACGATGGTGTAGAGACTAAGCAACTGGTTCAGCTCATCGGGCGGGAGGAAATTCCAGTAGTGGACGATGCCGCGCGAGCCCTTCAGCTCGGGATGGTCCGCCAGAAGGCGCGCCTCCACTTCCGGATTCAAGCGGCGGTCCACACGGCCGATGCGCTGCATCAAGCGCACGGGGTTCCAGTGGATGTCGTAGTTGATCATCCGTGACGCGTCCTGGAGGTTGAGGCCTTCCGACAGGACGTCGGTGGAAATCAACACCCTGATCTCGCCTCCTTCCGCCTCCATCTCAGCAGAGCTGTGTCCGTTGTAATAGGGCGCGAACCGGGCAATCACCTGGGCGCGGCTGCCCGGCGTGCCGCCGTCCACCTCACCGACGCCTTCAATGCCCTCCGCACGCAATTGGCGCTTCAGGTAGCGGGCCGTGTCGGCGTACTCGGTGAACACCAGCACCTTCTGTCCCGCCAGTTCCTTGGACTTCAGCAGGCGCACCAGCCGACGCAGCTTGTCGTCATGCTTGGGCTGGAAATGCCTGGCTTCCTCCAAGAAGGCCGCGATCTGGTTCACATCTTGCAGGGTCTCCTGGATCATGTCTTCCACGCGGTACTCGGCGCGATCCAGCTTGGTCACCCGGGCCAGGAACTCGGGTGGTATCAAGTCGCTCTCGCCCTCTTCACCGGCCTCGCTCTCCCAGATCTCGCTCTGCCGGGAATGGACAAAGCCCAGCACGTCTTTGTGCTGCAGGAGGCAGCGCTCCAGCAACCTGCGCTCCCGCTCCGTCTCGCAATGGATCTCCAGGAAAGCGAGCAGCTTCTTCAACAGCCGGTCGCAGGAAATCTCAAAGGACGCCACCGAGCTTTCGAAGCGCTTCAGGAACTGGGTGCGGATGAGCCCCACCACCTCCTTCTGTCGGCTCTCCTCGAAAGGATCCACGCTGCCATCCTCAACCCGAGGAAAGGCCAAGGGGTAGTACATGGGCAGCGAAAACAGCGGGTGTTCCTTGCGGAAGGCCAGCTCAAAGATCTCCAGCAAGCGTCCGTAACTCTTGCGGATGCTGTAGTCCGCCACCTGGGGGGGCCTGCGCACGGGGAAGACCGCCGCCTTGCCATGCTCACGCAACTGGCTCTCCCGCACATAGGAGCGACTGCGCTGGACCACCAACTCACCGATCAGCGGATCCGCGGCGAGGACTTCCTGCAGCTCCGTCGTCAGTTCGCCCAGGGCGACTTCCGTCGACTGGGTTTTTGCCACAGCTGCACTCGCCATGCGCTGGCGCAGGTCCCGCTCCAGCTTGTTGACGTGGGCACGCAGGTTGTGGATGCCCAGGGACTTGAACCAATCCTCCTGGCGACGCGAGAACAGCTCCACCATGTGCCGGAAATCATGCAAGCTGTTGTTGATGGGCGTGGCCGTCAGCATGTAGAGCGTCTTGGATCGTTGCGTGTTGTCGAGGAGGTTGAAGAGCTGGAAGTAGCGGGAGGGCTCCACTTCTGCATCCGCGTCCCCTGGGGTGCCGGGGTTGCGAAAGTGATGCGCCTCATCCACGATCACCACATCGGCCAACTCCGTCATTCGCCGGAAGCGCTCGGGGAAATCTCCTTTGCGTCCCAAGTCCGAGTGACTGAAGACGGCCAGATTGCTGAAATCCGCGCCGCCGCTAATGCCGCCGATGTGAGGCAGATAGCGCTTCAGGTCCCGCTCCCAGACCCCTTCCTTGGCGGTCTTGGGCGCGAAGAGCACCACCCGCTTGCCCTCGTGCAGGATCAAGCGCTCAATGAGCATCAGTCCCACGAAAGTCTTACCCAAACCCACCCCGTCGCAGAGGAAGGCCCCACCATGGGCATGGGCAATCTTTTGCAGCTTCCAATAGGCCTCTTTCTGGTAACGATCCAACACGGGAAACATGCGCGACTGCCCATCTTCCCACTCAGTGTCCGTCAGCTCATGTCCGCGGAAATACTCCTGAAGGGCCTTGGCATAGATCTCGAATGGGGCATACTCCTGCGTTTGGCGCTCGATGATGCGAATGACCGCGTCTGTCACCTCACGGGCGTCATTCCAGTGGATTTCAAACCACTCCTGGAGCTGCGCCACTTCCCGCGCGCTCTGGACCTGGATGTTCAACTCGATGTTCTTGGTCAGGCCTGGTCGAGTGAAGTTGCTGGAGCCAACCAGGGCCTGGGAACCGACGACTTCCAGTTTGGCGTGTGTGATGTAGGCCTTGGCGTGGAACTTGTCCTTGTCGTAGACCCGGACATCAATCTGGCCGCGCCGCAGGGCATCGAGAATCGCCGGCACGCCGCGGAGGAAAGGGTTGGCATCCTTCTCCTCCTCCAGGCTGTTGTCCAGCCGATTCGTCGCTCGCGAAGTGACCGCCTCGCGCAGCGCCTGGCGCGTGCGTTGAGTGGTTTCCGCCCCCATGAGGATGCGCAGCTTGTCCAATCCTTGCCACTTGCCATCCAGGGCCAAAAGGGCGCCGATCTCGAAGTAGCCGGTCGCCACGTCGAAGGATTTGGCGATGCCGGCCCATTCATCTAGATATCGGATTCCAGTCCAGTTGGAGACGCTGTTGTCAACAATGAAAAGGCTTCGCCCTGATGTGGAGTCGCTCATAGCTTTCCTGCTTGAATAGGCAACAAGATTGGTGGAAGAGTATAGCACTGGAGCTTCTGCATATAGGCCAGCTACGCGTGCGCAAAAGCACCCCTTACAGCCAAGATGCCCCGGCGGGGCCTGCCGCTTTGCGCCAGACCACCCCCCGGCCCACCCGTTTGCCAGGCTGCCGGCAGGTGATGTACGCACTCTATGCCCGCGCCAACGTCCGGGAACAGCCATTCTCGGACATTTTCGCACGCACCTGGTGGGCGATCCCTTTGACACACAAATGCCGCCCCAAGGCGGGGCGGCATGATCCTGGACGTTTTTTCGCGGTTTTCAGGCAAACGGGTCCGGCGGAAGGTCCTCGCCCGCCAGGCCGATGGGTCTGGGCACGCCAAGGTCGTCCTCGTCGTCCAAGACCTCAGCCTCGTCCGGGGCCACAGCCGGCGCGTTTGCCTGCAGGACCTCCGCGCCGGCGATGGGCCGGCCCGCGGCCAGCGCGCGTCGCTGGGCCGGCGACAGCGCCCCACGGACGCGTTCCAGCAAGGCGCCCACCTGGACGCCGGCAGCCAAGGCACCCAGGGCACCCTTGCCGTCCTTCCCGGCCCGGCCGGCCTCCTGTTCCTTGGGCGTCGCCCGCAGGTTGCGCAGGTGCCTGTCCACCACCCTGGACAGCAGCTCAATGTCCTTCGGCTCCAGAGCCTCCATGCCGTAGGTCAGCCGCACGTGGGCCGCGCCGGCCGCCAGGATCTGGCGCAGGTCCGCGCCTTTATTGAGCCCGGCGTAGTCGCGGTAAATGTCAGCCACGAACCCGACCAGGGACAACTGCCAAGCCGGGTCCTGGAAGAGGGACGGGACAACCACGCCCGCGGGCAAGTCCGGCGCCGGGACCAGGTCCTCCGGCTTGGCTTGGTGCAGGTAGCAGCGCATGCCCGCCATCGGGACCGGCTGGCGGCAAAGCCGGCCGTCCTCCAGCTCCCGGTTGCAGCGCGGGGACCGGCCGAATCCCCCGCGGGTTCCCGTGTCCACTTTCCCCGGTTCCGGCTTCATGCTGGCCTCCGCGTTGAAGTCAAGCTGCCCCAGCTCCAGACAGGCCGGCCGGGGCATCCAGGGCCGGCGGGCTCACGCTGCGTATCCCCAACCGTTTCTAGCTTCATTTTCCGCTCAATTTTCTTGATCTGACATCAACTTGAGGTCTTGTCAGGTTCAATTGTCAGTACCCTCAGACCGCGTTCAAACCTTCAGCCTGCGCTTCACCTGGGGCCGCTTCACCCGTTTGGCCGGCTGCCCTTCCGCCTCCACGGGGCGCTTGTAGGCCTGGAGTTTGGGGTTGGGCATGGTCTCGATGAGCGGTTCCAGCTCCGTCTTCAGTTCGGCAAGGGCCGTGGCGGTCACGCGCTGCTCGGCGTCTTTCATGACGGCGTCGAACTCAGTCTTGGAGATGCGGCCGATGCGTCGCAGGACCTGACTGACGGGCCGGTGGTAGACCTGGGCGAGGAGCTTGGCGACGCGGAAGGGATCGCTGAAGGTGGTCTCATTGTTGGCGCTGGTGCGGAAGAGGTGTGTGGGCGTCTCGATCTGCTCGCTTCCGATGAGGTGGATCTTCATGAGGTCGGCCATCTCCTCCTTCCGGGCGTAGAGGACCTTGGCGGCGTCGGTCATGCGTTCGTATTCGACGGCGATGGCGGACAGATCGCTGGCGCCGACGTGGGCCTGGGGCAGGCCGCGTGCGACCACTTCCCGCCAAAAGGGGCACTGGACCTTGTGGTCGCAGTAGGCGCAGTATTTGTTCAGCTGAGCGGGAAAGGTGCGCGACCCTTCGCAGCGGTGGACGAGGCAGGTGATCTGGTGGACGGCCAGCTGCAGGTCGCTCTCCGAGCGCGTGGTTCGCTGGGACAGGCCATGGCGCAAGAGGACGAACTCGAAGTCGACGGGCGTGTCGGGTGTGACGGCCAGGGCTTCGCTGTCGCGGACGGCCAGCTCGTAGATGGAGGCCTGGAGGGACTGCCTGAGCTCGTCCTTGGTGTAGAGCATGCGGTTGGTCTTGTAATCCTTGAGGCGCACTACGCCTTCGGGCGTCATTTCCAGGCGGTCGATGAAGCCGATGATGCGGATGTCTCCCAGGGGGTCTTCGATGACGAAGTCAAAGGGCCACTCCAGGCCGAGGATCTGGTCGGCGTAGAAGTCGCCGTTCTTCAGGTACTCAACAAGGATGGCCTGGGCATCGGCCAGGACCTGGCCGGTGTGGATGACGTCGCCTTTTTCGGGCTTCTCTTGGAAGGCCTGGTGGAGGCAGTCGAGGATGAGCTTCTGTTGGCGGAAGAGCCTGCCCATGTGGCGTGCTTGCTTGAGAGTCAGTCCGGCGAGTTCCAGCGTCCGGTGGCAGAGGGTGCCGAGGACGGCCGGGCTACTGGGGTCTGGCAAGGGCTTGACGTAGTCGGCGCCGTAGATCTGGGGGTCGAGGTACCTGGCCTTGTAGGCGAGGGGGCACCTGGCGTAGGTGTCCAGCCGGGAGAAGGACCAGTGCTCGTTGTGGACCTGGAAGCCATCGGGGAGCTTGGGGTCCAGGAGGGGCAGGTTAGGGCAGCAGGGCGTCAGAGGCGCCGCGTGTGGCGTCGTCATGGGAGGATCCTTCCGTGGGTTCGGCTGATGGCGTTCGCGGCGTGGTGGGGCGCGCCTGCGGCCGCGCGGCGGCGGCATGGGGGGACAGGAGGAAGACCGGCGGTTAGGGCGGAATTGCGGCGTTCGCCTTGGGAGTGACGAATCTCCCACCCTGAGGTGTTAGACCAAAGACCGCCCAAACCTGTTTTCCCAGGGGTGTCACCTTGGGTCTGTAAGACGAAAAAGCGACTTCCCGCGGGACTCTGCCCGCACTGGCATTTACTTCTTAAAAGGAGAAAAAAACTGAGTTCGTGCGGGCGGAGTCCCGCGGGTAGGTTTTTTGATTTCTCAGGGGGGGGTGACACCCCCATGGGATGTACTTTGGGCAGGACTTCGGGCTTTTTCAAAGCTACACGTTGGTTGCCTGTATTCGAACTGCCCGAAGGCAAACTCGGGCAGTCGGGCAAAATACTCCTGTCAGTTTGTATCACGGAATCTCCATTTCTGCCCGACTGCCCGGGTTTGCGATCGGGCACGTCCAGAATTCGGGTCCATGGTTCATCCACGGTCTGTCTCCTCTCGCCACTCGCGGATCAAACGCGCCGGCGCGTTTTCTGCCAGGCTGACCCACTCGTGGATGCGCGCGCGGTCACCCGGGTGAGTCGGCGCATTGACTCGATTCAGCCAATTCGAAACTGTGTTCCGGGGGTAGCCCAGCAGCCCGGCCAACTGCCTGGTGTTGAGCCCGATGTCCGCCTTCCGCGCGCTGAGTGCTGCCAGTAGGGGATCCCGGATCTTCCCGCCAGGCGTGCGCACGACGCGCGGCGCCCGCGGCCTGGGCGGCGGGCTGGCCGCGTCCCGGGCTTGGTGCTCGCGAAGGTGGTCGCCCAGGGCCTGTTCGATCGTTGTGACGCGCTGTTCCAGGCGCTCAATGCGTTCCAGGACTTCAATCTTGAACTCGCGCATGAACTCGGCAGCCTTGTCCATGCGCTCGTTGAGCCTGGCCATCTGGGCCTTGGTGTCGCTCATGAAGTCCCGCCTGAAGTGGTGCGCGCAGCCTGCCGCTGCAGCAGATCCTTCTTCCATGCCGCCTCGGAGAGCGTCAAGCGCACGGCATCATCGATGGGGGTTGATCTTGATGTGGCCGGGCTTAAGAGTGCGACCACGATGGCCTGGTAGCGATCCCAATTCTCCAGCAGCGTGTCACGCTGTTCGTCGTTCAACCAGTAGGGGATGTCGAATCGCATACTTGTCCGCCCTTTCAGTTCTGGCTGGCCTGGCAGGGCATGACATGCGGCACGCCGGCGGCATCCAGGACCTGGTGGGCTGCTGCAATCTCTTGGTGGGCCTTGCGGAGTGCCGTGGCCATCCGGGTGATGGAATCGGCCACGCTGGCGAGCTCGACATCACCTTCGCCCGGGCAGAGGATGGAGATGTCTGCATCGGCCAGCGCCTTCCGCGCGTCCACCAGCGCCTTGAGGGGATTGGCCGCGTCGCGTGCCATGGCCCGCTGGCGGACAGCCTGGCCCCATTCGATCCCCAGGACATAGGCTCGCCGGAGTTCGTCGTTGACGTATATGAGGCTTGCCATTTCCTTGGCTGCCAGGGTGTCCGCCTCCTCGATGACGAGGCCTTGTTCGCGCCCCGCGCTGTGGGCCGCGCAGATGTCTTTGATGGGTTGGGTGGTGCTCATGGTCGCTCCGGTTTTCAATGGGTGTTGAACGCTTCGCTGGCGGCGGCCTTGGCCATGCGCATTGCCATGCACACTTGCCGGATTTGCGCCAGACAATCGGAGAGCGGGTGATGCTCCCACTGGGCCATGTCGGGTGGGATGATCTCGTCAAGGGTGCGCACATCGCGCACCTGGCTGTAGCGCCAGGGGACCGGATCGCCTTGGGCCTGCAGCAGGTTCTCCAGGATGGTGATGTCGAAGTGGCCACGGCTCCAGACGCGGATTTCGCCGTCCTCGGCCATCAGGCCGTCCTCGACGTTTCTCACCACGTCAGCCAAGCAGCGCGGCTCGACGATCTCCGTCTGGTAGATCCCCGTGTCAGTGGCGTGATGGCGCGTGTCCACCAGCAGGTCGCCCAGCCCGAACGACTGCTTGGCCCACCAGTCCACGGTTTCGGCGCTGGTGGTCCGACCGGCCTGGATCTGCTCATCCACGGTTCGCCGGCAGTCGACGAGTGTCATCTCATTGAGTGTGCCGTTCAGGTTGAAACCCACGATGGCGATGGCGCGGATGACGGCCGTGGGCGCCGTGTCCCAGGTCTCGATGTCGATCATGAAATGGTGGAGCATTGGGGTCCTTTCGTGCTGGGTCAGGATGAGGGGTGGTTGGGACAGGGCCGGCTGCCCCAGATGAGCCGATTCACGGCGCGGCGGTCAGTCCATGCTCAGGCTGGTGGCCGGGATGTGTCGAGGCATGACCGGCGTGGTCCAGAAGTGCCCCGTGCCGGACCAGTAGACCTGACCCTCGTCGTTGACGTAGAGGACCCGCCAGTAAAGGTGGGCGGCAGCGGGCAAGGGCGTCGGGCAGTGCATGTTGGTGGCATGGGTCTCCACATCCACAAAGGGGTGGAGCAGGCCCTGGTTGTCGGCCACCTGCAAGATCCAGGTGTGGTAACCGGCCTTGGGCACCCATGCGAAGAGCGTGCCCTGAGTGGGGACGTGGCGCTGGCCCAGCATGGGCGTGATGAGCTCGGGCGCGTCCCAGGCGGCGCTGGTTCCGACCAGGACCAAGAGGAGCAGAGCGGTGCGGATGGCGTGCTTCATGGCAGGATCTCCGGCTTGATGGTTGTGGAGTGCTGACCGGGTCTGCCGGTGGTAGGCTGGGATCCGGTGACGAAACTGCACGCCTGCGTGGTGCGGCGGTTGCCCACCTTGTCTACCCAGGTGAGACGCCAGAAGTGGCGCGCGCTTGGCGCAAGGCCGGTCAGAAAGTGTTTGGTGATGCCGCCCGGGAGTACGGCCCGGCGGATGACAGGTGTGAACTGGGCGTTGGTGGAGACATCCAACTCCACGCGCGCCATGCCTGGCTGCGGGCGCCAGCGCAGCGTGATGCCGCCGGACGGCACGCCATGCTCACCATCGGGTGGGGCAAGCAGCTCCTCCTCGCGCGGCTGGATGCCCACCACCATGCCCTGCGTGCTGGTGAAGCTCCAGTTGCCCGGGGTGATGTCATCCAAGGTGTACCAGCCGTTGTAGGACCCGTTCCAGCCGAAGTTCACGTGCTTGAACCCGTCCGACCGCCAGCCGTCCAGGTTGAAGGCGTGCCCACCCTGGGCCCCTTGGCCGCGGTGGATGATGGGGCGACCGGCATCAAGCTCTTCCCGAATCAGCTCCTCCCAAATCTCCGGCGGCGTGCTCGCCCGCCACACCAGACGGGTGGTGTCGGCGAAGCGCAGGAAGCCGCGCAAGGCGACGGGGATGTTGCTGGAGCTGGCCGTGGAACTCCGGTAGCCGTAGTTCATGCGCGCGGCAACGCCGGCCATGAAGAGCAGGCGCGCTGCAGCGTCTGTGGCACCCTGGTCGGCCAGCGCCTTCCAGGCCGGCGTCTCCTCAAGAAAATCCAAGCTGATTTCGCCGTACTTGTCGTGCTCGTAGGACTGGATGTTTCGTCCCCGCCAAGGGTGGTGATGGTGATGCAGCACCTGGCCCATGGCCGTGGCCACGCAGCCCGCATAGGCGCGCCCCGCGGGGCCGGCCGCATCGATGGGACAGTGGGCGTTCCAGCCTGCGCCCTGGCCCCAGCGCGCGGTCAGGAGCGGCGGGATCACCTTGACTTGCTCTTCCTCCTGGGCGCGCCCACTTGTGTCCAGGAGGTGCTCCCATTTGGCGCGGTTGGGGTTGTCTCCGCCAGCGCGCTCCGGCGGTGCCTGCCGGGTGATGAGGATCTGCTGGCCCCAGGCGGCGAGAAGCTCGCGCAGGCCTTCCGGGATGTCTTCGCCCAGGCCCTGCAGGTCGCCATGATCCGCCCAGCCCAGGATCGGTTGGGCCTGCAGGTCGCCAGCGACAAGGACGGTGGTGATGCCGCTGGAAACGACGTGGAAGCCTGGGTGGTCGTCGTCCAGATCCATCGTCTCCAAGACGGTGACGCCTGCCCGACCGGCGGCTTGAGATTCGGGCAAGCGCGCCAGCCAGGCGCCGGCGGCCTGGGTGGCCATCTCCTGGGAAACGGGCTCAACACTCATGGTGTGGTCCTCTCGTTGTGGGGTGGCGTGTTGATGGAGCTGGCCGTTGCCGACAACCAAGTCGGGCTGTAGGGCGGCGCATCCTCTGGGGGGTTCGGCATGGCTGCGGGCCCGCTTGGCAGCTCCTGCCCGGGGTCGTCCAGGCCCATGTGTTGGGCGCAAAGGACTGCGTGGATCTGGCCGGACATGCGTCTGGCCGTGCTGCAGATGCCTTCGTGGGTGATTGGGCCATGGGCGTGAATGGCGCTCTTGAGGCTTCCCGTGACCAGCCGGTCCAGGTGCTGCCTGTCCATGGGCCTGCAGCGCACGGAAACCAGCTGGACCAATTCATGCCCAGGCGTGTCGCGTGGGACGTGCAGGGCGTCGGCGATCAGGGCCAGGTGCTCGGCGGCGGTGGGGCTGAGGGGCGCTGGGTGCCGGTGCATGCTCATTCTCCCGGGCTCCAGTCCTGGCCCCACGGGCGCCAGGGCCCATTCTTCTTCTTCAGCGCCTTGACCACCCTGGGGTCATCCGCGGGCAGGGTGCGCGCTGCCATCCCCTCGCTGATCTGCCGGCTGTTGTTCCAGACGATCTCCAGTCCATGCGCGCCATGGGGCCTGGCCTTCACCCGGCACAGCCAGCGGCCAATCCCGGGAAGCGTCAAGCCCTCGCCCGCGTCCAGCTCGTCCAGCATGTGGCGCAGCACGTCCAGCGTGTCACGCACGGCGCGCTTGGCGTCGAGGTCGGTGTAGCCATGGAGGGTGCGCAGCTGGGTGACGATGTCCTGGGTGGTCATGGGTCAGTTCCCGAAGGGGTCGTCTGGCTCGGGACCGGGGCCGGTGGTGTCCAGGTCCTCTTCCTCGTCCGGGTCGTCCTCGTCGAGGCAGGGCCGACTGGGTAGGGCGGCCGGCTCCGCGGGCTGGTCCCCTGCGGGCGCGTCCTCACCGTCCTCGGGATCTGTGATGGGGTGATAACTCTCTGGCGCGGGGCCCTGCCCAGCCCAGTTCAGCGTCACGCGACCGGTGGGCTCATCGAAGTCCGCGCGCCAGGGCATCTCGCCCGTGAACAGTGGCCACTTGGTGCGCATGGCGCTTAAGTCCTCCACCGGCTGGTGCAGCTTCTTGAGCTGGCTTTTCACCAGGGCGATGGTGGCCTGCAGCTTGATTACGTCGCGGGGCTTCTCGGCGAACTCCAGCTGGGTGCGAGCCTCGTCGGCCTCGCGCAAGAGCCCACCGAAGAAGCGGCCCCAGCCGGCGCAGCCTGTGAGCTCCTCCAGATGCTGCACCTCGTGGATCAGCCGGTCATAGGCCCTGCAATCGATGTCGGTGGGACCGCCCTTGCGGTCCTTGCCCGTGGTAGGGGTGGTCACCTGATTCAGTGGAACCACCTGGCCCTCGATGTCATTCTTGCCTCGGCGCATGGATCCTCCGATTGGAATTGGGATGTGGTCAGTTGGTCCTGGGCGTGCACAGGAAGGCCGCCGTGGCGGCGTCCAGGTGCTGGATGGCGTCGTCCTGCAGGGTGGTGTCCCGGGCGCCGGTGGGCTCCATCATGCGGATGAGCTCGCGCGCTGCGGCGATCTCCTGCAGCATCACCAAGGCCCGCGCGACACTGGGGGCCTGGGCCGCCCGCGTGTCCAGGCTGGCCCCTTCGGCCACGCGCTCGGCCAGGACGCTGGACTCCAGGACGCCCATCTCCCCGGTGCCTTGAATTGCCTCGGCCACCAGCTTGAGAGCGGCGGCCGCGGCCTCCGATGTCTGGGCGATGGCCTGAGATGCCTCCGCCAGCCCGCGGGTCAGGTTGGCGCGCCATAGTGTGCGGTCCTCGCACAGGGCACGGGCGATGCGGGTGCGGTGCCCGTACCAGGCAACTGCGGCGCAAGCAGCAGTCACGGCAAACAGGGCGGTGTTCATTGGGAGGCTCCTTCGGTGCAGGACAGGATGAAGGCAGCGACGTCGCGGGGGCGATACATGGGCGAGTTCCCAATGCGTGTGAACGGCAGACCTGGTCGCTGGGCAGATCGCCAGTTGCGTAGGGTCGCCTCCTTGATGCGCAGGACGCTGCCCACTTCGCTGGCTGTCAAGAGCGCGGGTGGCCTGACCGAGTAGCCGAGCTGTCTGTGGATTTCAACCACTATCTCGTCCACCGATTGCGGCTGTACGGGCGTCAATGCGCGGCTCATGCGATTGCGTCCTCGACGCAAGGGGCCTTCTGGAATGCGGCCTGGTTGCTGAGTTCTACGATGCCCAGGGTGGTGGCCCGGAGGAGGTGGGCGAGGTAGAAGCGCGGGTGGCGTTTGGAATGATTGGGCATGGCTGCCGCCTCCTTGGTCGTTTCCTTAGAAGGGGGCGGGAAATCAGGCCAAAGGGGACAGGGGTGGAAGAAAAAGGCAGGAACCTGGGGGCTACTTCACATCGGTGTCCACCCGCCAGTTCGTGGTGATAACCACGGTCATGGCTTTGGCTGGCCAGTAAAACGCGGCCCGGGGCTTAAGCCTCCCGGTCTCAACCTGCAGGTCTTCCATGAAGTCATGCAGCAGGATCATGCCGGCCCGGCGGAAAACGCGCCACGCCGCCATGCGGCCCGTCTGGCAGGAGCCGGCACGGTCGTGGGCTCGATGGGCAGCACGCACCAATTCGTCCAGCCAGACGTCCTCCTCGCTGGGCAGACAGCAGAAACGCTTGACGGCGTCGAGGTAGGTGTCACCACGCTCATCCTCGCCAAAGGCGGCCAGTACCTCCCAGTTCGTCCAGTGGGGGTCCAGGTTCCGCTCTTCCCGGGGGGGTGTTCCGGGTCCACGTTTCTTCTTGGCCGACGCCACTCACGTCTCCCGGTTGGCAAACAGCTCACGCTGGAGTTGCGAGGCCAGCTCCAGCACCCTGCGCATGTGGGGGCGCTCCAGCCTGCTGGGCCAGCCCTTTCGAAGCCATGCATTGTCCGGCAGGGTCAGCATGCGAAGGCGTGCGGCCTCAAGCCGATCCGGGTGCATGGCTAAGAGCCGGCGCAGCCGCACGGACAGCGGCTGCGCGGATCCTGCCAGGACCAAGACCTGGAGGCTGGACCGAAGGTGGGTCCCGATATTTGCCGGCGGGCTGCCCCGAATCTCCTCTCGCACGGCGCGCAGATCCTCTTCAAGCAGCATGGTCTGCTCGACCAACATGCTCTGGCGGCTCGCCCTGGCCAGGATGTTTCGGGCCCGGATGCGGGCGCCCCGACCGGCGTCCTCACCGTCCACTAAAAGGTCCCGGCGCACCAGTTCGGCGCGTCGGCGTGTCAGCCAATAGGCCGCGTGCAGATCGCTCGAATGGAAGCCTGCCAGCAGCTCCAGCAGCTTTTCCATGGGCAGCAGCTTCCGGCCCAGGATGGCCAGGATCTCCCAGGCCGCAGGGGTTTCGTGGTAGAGGGTGCCGCCGGTGACCGGCTGGCTTCGAAGGCCATCAGGCCGCATGGCTTTCCTCCTGCTGCTCGCCTTCTGCAGCCTGGCCCGCCACCTCGCCATCCTCGATGTGGATCCCGATGTGCTGGCTGGTGGCCAGCTCAAAGAGGACCAGGACGTCGTGCTCGGCCGCCCAGGCCTTCACGCGGTCCCGCGTCCGTTCGGTCATCATAGATGCCTCGCGCAGGGCCAGGAAGCGCAGACGCGGGTTCATGGCCGCGCCCATGGCCAGGGACACCTCCAGGCGCTCGGCGTCGGACGCCTGCTCAAATAGCTTCCCGCGGTACACCACGTCGCCCTCTTCGGTGATGGCCAGGTCGGGGATGGGGAACGTGGCCGAAAGCAGCACCTGGGCGATCTCGTCATTCACGGCGTCGATCCGGCTCGTGAGCTCTTCGCTCCTGCCCTGCAGGCGCTCGACTTCGGTCGTCTCCTCGGCGTACTTGCGTGCGGTGCGGGCCTGCTCGTTGTCGGTCTCGGCCGTCTGCAGTTTGTCGCGCAGGGCCTGCAGGCCTGGGTCCACCAGCGCCAGCACGGACTTCTTCTTCTCCTGGCCCAGCGCCACCAACTCCTCCACCCGGTCGCGCGCTGTGGTAAGCCGGGCCTCCAGGTCGGCCACCAGCTGCTTGGCCTCGGCGTGCGCGTCGTAGAGGCCCTGCAGCTCGCGTCGCACATGCTCATTGGCTTCCTCCTTCCGACGGGCTTCATCGATCTGGCGATTCAGCTCGGTCAGGCTGACCTCGGCGGGGACGTCCAGATCCGGTGGCTCCATCTCGTCCAGGCGCGCCTGGGCGTTCTTCAGGTCGCGGTTGATCCCCGTGCGCTCGTCGTAGATGCCCTGCCGCTTCACCTTCAGCGGGGTGATGCGGTCGCCCACGCCGGCCAGGTCGATCATGACCTTGTTGCGCTTCTTCTGGTCCATGCGCACGAACTCGCTGGGGTCGAAGCACAGGGTGTGGAAGAAGGTGTCCAGGATGGCTTGGGGGCTGGGAAAGCTGCCCTTGTCCGGGGTCCAGATCTTGAGGCCCCAGCCACCGTCGGCGCTGATAGTCCGCGTAATGCGGATCCGCCGCGGGCTGCCGGCACGGGCATCATCGGCCGGCGCCAGGTCCAGGGTGATGCTGGCCTTGTCCGCATCCTCATGGACCGGCACGCGCTCGTCCTCCAGCACCTTGGCGCCACCCAGCGCCGTCCAGATGGCTTTGATGACACTGGACTTGCCCTGGCCGTTCTCGCCGGAGAGCTCGGCCGCGTTGGCCTTCGGGTCGAAGGCGATGCGCACAGCCTTCAGCCGCAGGAAGTTCTCGGCTGACAGCCCGATGAGCCGGTAGCTGTCGGCGAGCTGGTGGGGTTTCTTCTCAGCCATGATGGATCCTCTCAAAAGGGCAGGTCGTCCTGCTTGGTTTGGGTTGGCATGGGGTGGGGCGGGGTTGCTTGGTCTTCGGTGGCGGTAGGAAGCGCAGCCTCGTCTTCAGCGCTCAGGCCGTGCATGCGCTGCAGCGCCTTGCGAAGGTTATCGTGGCGGATCTTGAGGGCTCGCACGCGCTTGCCGCCTATGAAGGGCCGGCTGACATCGGCCTCCTCGATGACGTGCTGGGTTTTCAGCAGGTTGGTCAGGCGGTTGCTTGTGAGCGGCTTCTCAAAGGGCCACGTGCCATCCTGGTTGAGCTCGGAATGAATGCCCTCGGCGAGCTTGTGGCTTACGTACTTCCAGGCGTCGCCGCGCACCTCGTACGTGTCCTGGTCATCGCCGGTGATGATGTTCAGCAGCGTCTGCAGGATGAGGATGTCGACGCTTTCTCTGCGGGCCTCCTCCTCCCGCTCGACTTCTTTGCTGTGCTGGGCTTTCAGGATGATGTCCGTCAGGGACTGCGTCTCATCCCACTCCGCGTCCTGGTCCACCAGGCGGGCCATGGCGATCAGGGAAATCCAGATCTCGTACTCGCGGTTCTCGATCTCGGTGTAGGCCCCCATCAAGTCAACCGTGAAGATTCGCCTGACATCGTGGAACCGGGTCAGCACCATGCAGTGCATCATGTCCCGGAGCTGCGAAGCTAGACGTGAAAACTCCTCAGCCATCTGGGCATGGTGGGCGAGGTGGACGCCCTTTTCCTTTCGCAGGCAGTGGATGGTGATGCAACGGTTGTTCAACACAGGGTCGATCTTGTTGATGCTGCCCATGCATTTGGGGCCGAAAGCATCAAAAGGCTCGGGGCGCTCGGTCTCCATGTTCATCCGATAGACCACCGCCCCCTCGGCATAGGAGTCCAGAAAGAGGGAGCGGATGATGGCCTCCAGCGTGCCGGCCTTGGGAAAGCTCAGACGCTCGGCCTCGTCCATCAGGAGGGTGGAGCGGGATCCGTCGACAATGCGGTAGAGGGCTGCGTCGCTGATGTTGGCGGTCTTGAGTGCGTTGAAGGCCAGGGCCTCGATGAAGCGAAGGCTGAGGCTCTTGCCTGATCCCGACCCGCCGTTGAAGTGCAGATAGCCCACGCGACCAAAGACGGGGAAGAAGTAGGTCATCATGATCCAGATGGTCACGACGTCGTATTCGTGGTCGGCGGGGTACCAGATGAATCGCTTGATCAGGCTACGCATCCTCGTGAAGACGTGGGCGGCATTCGGCGTGTTGGCCTCGGGGGCGGTCAGCAAGCTCTCCATGCTGTAGGGCGCATCGCCCTTTGTCCAGCGGGGTAGGTCTTCATTGGGGAAGCTGATCTTGCCCTTGGCCTTCCTGCTGCGTGCCGCATAGGGGACCAAGGAGATGGACGGTTTCCCGTCCTGGATCACTGACTCGATGAGGAAAGGGGCGAGAGGCTCGTCATCCTTCGGCCTGAGCCAGACGCCGATGTTGGCGGTGGGGGCCTCGTTGAACTGGAACCCAAGGGCTGCCCGGTAGGGGATTTCGTCCTTGAATACGGCCCCCAGGGCAGGGGCCTGAGAGGCCACCAGCGTGGGTGTTGTCGAGTCACCCACGTCGGCTCCAGACCCGGCTGTCTTCTTTCCCTGTGCCCGGATCATGCCTTTCAGGGTCAGCGGCTTGGAATCGACCCGGGCTGCAATCCTCTTCAGGTAGACGTCCTGTAAGTTCTCGTCTAGCCCCTTGACGTCGGCCAGGAGCTCATGCAGCGCGGCCTGTGCATCGCGCGTCATGCGCTCGCCGGCCTTCACGTCTGGCAGCAGCTGCACCTGGTAGGTCAAGAGATCCGGGGCCCCACACAGAAGGGTCAGGAACTCCTCCTTGGTTCCCCCGGCTCGCGCCCAGTCGTTGATGTCCTTCTCGCCAGGCATGTGGAGGATCCGCACCTCCCCGTCGCGCAGGGCGGCCTGGATGGCCCGGCCCGCGTTCACCACCCGGCTGCGCCCGGCCTTGTCGTTGTCCCAGACGAGAGTGACCACGCGTAGGTGGGCAAAGAGGTGGGCGTTCTTGGCCACCTCCAGGCCCAGGTTGCCCACCGCTGGGATCTCCCACCCGGCCAGCGTGGCGGCATCCGGGACGCCCTCGCCGACGGTCACCTCTCGGTCCTTGTTGAACAGCGCGTCCTGGTTCCACAAGCCGGCCGGCTGGCCGGCCAGGTGGACGAACTTCCGCTTGTCGCTGGAGCCCGGAATGGCGCGAAAGGTCATGCCCACAGCGCGCTGGCGGATCAGCAAGGGGAAGGCGATGCGCGTGTCCCGGAAGAGGAGGCTGCCCGTCGCCCCTCGCAAACCGGCCTCTTCGAAATCCGCCTGGTTGAAGTCCGCCAGGAGGGGGTGGGTGCCACGCACCTGGTAGAGCTTCTCCAAGCTCAGCAGACCCACCTGGTGGTATTCCAGCAGCTTCTCGTGGAAGCCTCGGGCTGCCAGATACTCGCGCGCCTCCTTGGCCACATCCGTGTCGGCGAGGAGCTGTCCATGGGCATAGCGCACCAGGGCGCTGAGTGTCTCCTCACGCTTGTGGCGGGCCTCTTCTGCGATGCGATCCTCTTCGGACGGCGGCGCAAGGTCCCAGCCTTTGAGGGCGGCGGCATGCCTAACGGCACCCTTGAAGTCGAGGTGCTGCTCCAGCATGATGTAGTCGATGGGGCTGCCACCGCAGCGTGTGTGGGGATGGCTGGGACACCACCAGGAGTTGGTCTCCTGGTAGACCAGGAAGGACCCGTCCTTGTCCTCGTGGCCGGGGAGCGGGCAGCGGATGGGCTTCCGTCCCGTGTGGTGCGGGACCAGCTCGTCCATCGTCAACTCGCGCTTGATGCGCTCCACCAGATCCAGATACCCCACGGACAGTCTCCCTATCGAATCACGGCCTGGAACAGGTCCTCGTTCACGCTGGCCAGGATGGCCGCCGCGGCGTCGAACTGGTGCTCGCTCTTGTCCTTGGTGGCGTCCCAGCCGGCCTCCGACCACGGCCTGCCGTCCCTGGCGCGGCAGGCCTGGGCGGACTGGGCCACTCGCTGCTTGGTGGCAATGAGGCCGCCGCCCACCCGCTCTTTGATGTCCCCGGGCAGGAGCCAGATGGTGGGCGTTTCGTGGTAGACCTTGGCCGTCACCAGGAGGGCCTTGGCATAGGCCAGGCCCTTCAAGGCCGCGGCGCTTTGGGCGCCGGAGGACGGGGTTTCGCAGCAGAGTAGGTCCGGGCGGAATCGGGCCAGGAAGTCGCGGATGCCCAGTGCCAGGATCTCCAACCGACGCCCGTCATCGTCGGCCTTGCGGATGCCCAGCTTCTTGTCGCTGGGCGCGGTGGTGAGCGTGGTCATGGCCACGGGCCACCAGAGGTCGACGTCCACGGCTACCAGAGCGAAGTGGGTGAAGGAAGGATCCATGCCCACCACCAGCCGTCGGCCCGCGTGGGGCTTCAGGATCGCCGGGGCGAGCACGGGATGCAGCAGCCCGGCATCAAGGGCGCTGTTGGCGGCCTGGGCCGCAGGAGCGGCCCTCACGATGCTGGCCCGGAGCTTCTTGTAGGCGGCCCGACGCTTGGCATACTGGCGCAGGAAGGGCTTGGCGTCCGTGGCCACATGGGTCACGGCGCTGTCGATGAAGTCGTAGACATCGCCCTTGGTCTTGCCTGGCGACGCGCGCATCACCCGGCCCACGCGCTGCTCAACTCGGCCTTCGGCCTTGGCGGGGAAGGTCAGGAGCAGGGTGTTCAGCTCGGGAATGTTGAGGCCCTCGTCTGCGACAGTCGAGGCGAAGAGCACGCGCACATGGCCTTCACGCACAGCACGCCGGATGAGCCGCCGGGCGTCCTTCTTCACCTTCCCGGCCAGGAGCTCGCCCTGGATGCCTCGGGCCTTGGCCGCTTCGAAGAGCGGGACCAGGTGGTCCTCCACGCGGGTGGATAGCACCAGAATCACGCGCTCCTCGTCCTGGTAGAGGGCCTCCAGCGTGTCCAGCACCAGCCGCCTGCGCTCCTCGTCCCGGGCCAATGCTTCGGCCAAGGCCTGGTAGTCCTCGGCGCCCTGGTAGGGGAAGGTGAAGCTCGTGTGGACCTCGTGGATGACGGCTGGCACCAGGTAGCCGGCGGCCAGCAGGTCCTCTTGGCGGGTCTCGTGCAGGATGGGGCCGAAGGTGTGCAGGAGCTTGGGTGTCAGGCCGTCTTCCCGGTCGGGAGTGGCCGTCAGTGCCAGGCGCCAGGTAGCCGGGCAGGACGCCACCACGCGGTCGAATGTGCTGGCCGGGGCGTGGTGGCCTTCGTCAAGAATCAGGCAGCCGAAACCGGTCAGGTACCGGGTCAGAGCGTCCGCATGCATCTTGGCCAGGGTCTGCACCGTGGCCACTTGCACCGGCGCGATCTTCCCGGGCGCCACGCCCAGGTGCTCCTCCAGCTCCTCTTCCCACTGCTCCTTCAGGTCTAGTGTGTGGACCAGAACCAGCGTGCGCTGCCCGATCTCCACCAAGGCGGCCAGGGCCGTGACGGTCTTTCCGCCGCCGGCGGGGATCACCACCACGCCCTGGGTTCGGGTGACCATGGCTTCCTTGGCGGCCAGCTGGTAGGGGCGTAGTTCGATACGCATGGCGGGCAGTGTGCTGGGCGCCAAGGGTGCTCGGCTGCGCCGATCCTCTGTGCCCGGCCAGGCTGGAAGGTGCTTGCGCAGGAGTGCTACTGCACCACGGGGCATGCACCAGCGGCCCTGCCCGTCCAGCAGGAAGCCGTCCAGGCGCTTGGGGATCTCGCGCCAGACGCCGTCCACCTTCTCGCGCGGGGTTTGCACTCCCCGGGCCTTGGCCTGTTGGTAGGCGGGGTTGGGGTAGGACAGGGCCCTCTCCAGGATCTCCCGCTCGCGTGGGGAAAGGTCTCGCAGTGGGATCCGAATCAGGCTGTCCACCAGGATGGGCGCGCTCATGCGAAAGGGTCCTCCGGGTCGGCCAGGAAGGACCCAATGGCCGCCACCTCGCGGCTCAACATGCCGCCCGGGATGGCTTTCAAGAACTGTTTGCCGTACTTCTTCGTGCCCACCCGGCCATCCAGCAGCAGCACCACGCCGCGGTCGTCGTGCCGGCGGATCAGGCGACCGAAGATTTGCTTCCAGGTGATCAGGGCGATGGGCAGGCTGTGCTTGAAGAACCAGCCCTTGGGGTCGTGCTCGGCGATGTAGTCCATCACCGGGTCCGCTGGCGAGGGGAAGGGCAAGCGGTCCAGGGCCACGAGGGACAGGCTCTCCCCGGGTACGTCCACGCCCTGGAAGAAAGTCCGCGTGGCAAAGAGGACACTGGACACGTCCTCCTTGAAGCGGGTGATGAGCTTAGTGGAGGGGGCATCGCCTTGGCAGTGGCAGGCGTAGTTCATGCGTTCGAACTCCGGGGCCAGCAGGCTGTGAGCAGCCTTCAGCGCTTGGCTGGACGTGAAGAGCAGGAGGGCCCGGCCACCGCTCTGCTGCACGGCTTCGTGGAGCTCACCCTGCACGCGGTCGCGGTGGGCAGGATCGTTGGGCTCAGGAAGCCCTTCAGGCACCACCAGGAGGGCCGCGCTGCTGAAGTCAAAGGGGCTGGGCAAGACGACCTGACGCGTTGCAGCGTCCAGGCCGATGCGCTCGCGGATGAAGGTGAAGTCCTCATGGGTGGTGGTCAGCGTCGCGCTGGTGGCGATCAACGGAACCCAGGGCAAGAGAGCCTGTTGCAGGAAGGGTGCGATGGAAACCGGCTTGCCCTTGAGCTTCCAGCTCTCGCCAATGTGAGATTCCTGGCGCTCCACCCAGTAGACCCAATCCGAGAACTCCTGCCAGATCAGGCGATGGACCAGCTGGGCCAGCTGGCGACACTGCTCCTTCTGGCGTTCCAGTTGGGCGTGCTCTTTGGTTTCCGCCTCGTACTGGGCCTGCAGGGCGCGCAGCTCCAGCCAGGCGTGGCGTAGGGCCTCCAGAATGGGTTCCTCGTCGATGAGACCGGGGAGCTTGATGCGGTTCGATCCAGCCGCAGCGTGCCGGAACGCCATCAGTTTGATGGCCTTGGACAGGCCATCGGCGGCGCGGTCTAGTGCCTCGAACCCACCGCGTGAGAGGTGGCGTTTGAAACCACGGAAGCTCCAGCGGCCGATCTCTTCACCGGCAAAGTCGCTGCCGATGTCCGGGACCTCGTGGGCCTCGTCGCAGATGAGGGCGTCAAAGGTCGGCAGCACGCCGGCCATGCCGCACGTGGCCGCCTGGACCTTCAGGTGGGCAAAGAGCAGGTGGTAGTTGCAGACCACCACCTGGGCATCCTCGGCCTCGACCATGGCGGCCTTGTGGTAGCACTTCAGCGTGCAGCCGGCACACTCGCTTGTATCACCGACGGCGAAGTGGCGCCATACCCGGGGCTTAACTCTGAAGGGAAGCTCGCCTGCATCGCCCGTGCTGGTCCGATTCGTCCAGTCGAGAACGCGGTCGAACTCGTCCTGGTCTTCGCCGGAGACTCCAGCGAAGAGCATGCTCCGCTGTTCCAGGAGGAGGCTGCTGCATAAAAAGTTCCCTCGGCCCTTGAGGAGCGCGAATCGAAAGGGGCCGGGCAGCACTCGCTGCAGGAAGGGCAGGTCTTTCTGGGTGAGCTGCTCCTGCAGGGCGATGTTGGCCGTAGCGATGAGCACCCGCTGCCCAGTGATTAGGGCGTGCTGGATGGCCGGCACGGAATAGGCGAGGCTCTTTCCCGTGCCTGTCGGCGCTTCAACCATCAGACTCCGGCCATCCGTTAGGGCCTGCTCCACTTCCTGGGCCATGATGAGTTGACTGGCCCTGGGTTGGTAGTCGGGCAGCCGCTGAGACAGAAGGCCACCAGGGCCGAAGACCTCTTCAGCCGTGACAATGGGCTCCTGCATCTCCGGGTCGCCGGGCAGGGTGAGCAGGTCCTCTGGCAGCACCGGCCAGGGAGTGGAATCCGAAAGGTGCATGATTGGCTCTCTGCTGGGGTGGAAGTGAGGCCCGGTCGACAAGCACGTGAGGAAGTCGACCGGGCCCTGGGGAACGGGATCAGGAGAAGGGGTCGGCCTCGGCCGCACCCACGCCGCCATCATTCTTGGCGTGACGCAGGTTCTCCTCCTCTCCCGCGATCCACTGCTGGGCTTCCTTGAGCCTGGCCGCTGGGAGCTGGCGGATCTGCTTGATGCCGAACTTGGCCAGGAAATCGGCCATCATCTGCGCGCCCTGGGCGTCGCCCAGCGCGGCCTTGAGGGCCTTGAGCCGCTCGATGATGGCGTTTCCCTCGTCCTGGGTGATGATGGCCGGGGGATCGGGCTGCTTGGTGGTGCTGCCGCCACTGCCGCCCTTCTGGTCGTCGTCGTCGCGATCCTTGGTGAGGTCGTTGAGTTCCAGAGCGTCCAGCTGGGCGCGCAGCTCGGGACTGATGGGGGCCTCAGGAAGGATCGTGTAGGTGGTGTCCTTGGCCTTCTGGCCCGTGCGCTCAACTTCGAAGATCTCGTTGTCGACGCCGTACTTGACATCCATCTTGTTGACCTGCTTGAAGAACGTCTTGGAGTTCTCCAGGACCTTGAGGGCCTTGAAGATGTATCTGCCGCCAACCAGCTCGATGATGGCCACGTTCATCGAGGTCTTCAGGCTTTTCTCCTTGCCGCAGCCGTCTTTCCAGTCGTGGTAGTTGGTGCCGTCCCAGTACACCTCGCGGATGTGGGGGAAGCCCAGGAAGACCAGCAGGTGCTTGTCTCCGTCGTCGAATTTGAGGAAGCGGCCACTCTCCAGGGTGTGCTGCTCGTGGCGCTTGTTCATGTCGTCGAATCGGCCCATGGTGGGACCTCCAGATTGATGTGGATTACTGCGTGTCACGGATGACGCCCAGAAGGCGGGCTATGGCTGGGTAGGGTCTGAGGTTGAGGGTTGCCCCGAGCACGGGCTTGGTGCGCAGGCTTTCCAGGGGCTCCAGACAGGCACGGAGGGCCGTCTCGATGGAGGCGGACACGCGCTCCGTCACGATGGTGTCGAGGTTGTGCTCCGCAGCGATGCCGCCGAACTCCAGCGTCAGGATGAGGAAAGCTCCCTTGACGCGGCTGGCGACCTCTTCGGCGTCTGCGGTGGTGGGCAGGGTGGCGGTCTGGGTCATCCGGGTCTCCTTGGTCGTTTCCTTAGAAGAGGGCGGGAAATCAGGCCAAAGGGGACAGGGGTCAGAGTTTTTCCTTCAGGCGCCGCAGCAGCCGCTGGTAGCGCTTCTTGACGGTGTCGTGGGGGATGTGCCACCTCTCGGCCAGCTCGGCCATGCTGTAGCCGTAGACATAGATCCCCACCAAGAGGTCGCGGTCGCTGGCGGCGATGGGCAGCTCATTGATCTGGGCCAGCAGCGACTCGTATCCATCCACCCGCTCGTCCGGTGCGCGGTCCTCCTGCACTGCGTCGTCCGCCACGAGCTCGATGCGGTTGTCTTGCTGGTAGTCTCGCAGACCCAGGTGAACTCGGACCCGGTCCTTGGTGTCGTCCAAGACCCGCTTCTGCAGAAAGGCATCCTTCAGCCGCGCTTCAGGGGTGCCTTGGATGGTCTCCAGGAATGCGACCACGACAGTGCTCTCGACATCCGCCTGCTCGTTGCCATTTCGCGAATAGCGGCCGGCAAGCCCTCGGAGCAGGGGGGCATAGGCGACCAGCAGCCAGAGCTGGATGCTGGCACGCGCCGGATGCCCTGTCTGCAACTTCTGGAGGACCGTCGCCAGGGCCGCCTTGCGTTCTTCATTCTTGTCCTTTCCCTCCGGGCCGAGGAGGGCCAGGAACGCCTCCAGCGTCGCCGGCAGCGCGGCATTTTCCGCGGCCAGGGTCAAGTAGTCCGCGACGGACTGGGGGGTGAGGGCATCGGTGCGTTTGGTGGGTAGCATGGCCGCTCCAGCGCTGCGTCAGCGCCGGCGCGGCTTCGCCGGAGAGCGGGATCAAGGCCCGGGCGCTGGGTGCGCGCCGGAGCCGACAGGTGATGAACTGGGCAGAGTTCGCCCTGGCGACCTGTAGGCAGAGATCACCCGATCCGTGTGTCACACGGAAATGGGATGAGCACAGGAATGCCCGGGCCGAACGGTCCGCGTTAGACCTGGTGATCAACCAGGCCTGGACTGTCGCTCCGGGCTACTTGAGGGTCAGCAGAATGGAACGGGAGAGGGCGCAGTGGTGAATGGGACGGGCGATGGTGAGGGCCGCGATGTATGTAAGCCGGGACATGATCCACTCCGAGGTAACCGTGCAACGTGAGACACGGGAGCCAAGATAAGCGGGTCTGGTACATGGGTTGAGTGCCCCATTGCGGGGCTTGGGGATCCGAGGCAAGTCTTCGGCAAACTGTTCTCTGTTTGGCCTTCAGCCCGCTCCAGCAGTGGGTTTGCCGCCTTAGCGACGTCAATTTTCAATGGGATCAAGTGGTTAGGCGACCGTGCTGAGTCGAACGCCGCGATTCCATTCGTCAGCACTGAAGAAGAATTTGGCGAGGACTTTGGCTCCGCGGCTTCAGCCGCGACGCGTCTGGCGCGTCGCTTGCTTTTTCCTACCGACGTTTCTTCAAATCCAGCCTGCAAGCGCCGTGACAGGCGCAAAGTCGGCTGCAAGCTGTTGTTAGGTTCCATTCACCTCGTCAAAATCTCGTCCCATTGCAGACTGTTCCACCTTGAGCACTTCATCATAAACAAACTGAAGAGCATCCTTGAAAACTTTTGCAGTTGACTGATCAAACATCCATTCACAATAAGCATATACCGCAACGACAACCTGTAGCGCCGTACCTAAATACTGACTGAAGTGCGTTTGACATCTACTTCTTCCCACATGCAACAGTCCATCATCACCAACCTTCAGACAATGATGTAGCATTCCAGACCATGTTCCGTGAACAAAGTGTGAGTTAATCTTCTGTCCTACTATATAACCAAGATCACTTTCCCCAATTTCACGCATCATGATATCAAAACGAGGAAGACATTTACAATCTCTTACATCCTCTTCACTAAGATTTGAAATCTCTAAGAAATTCTCAATTGACTTCAGCATTCGATTTTCGATCTCCAGTACTGCTCCTCCTCGCGATTTGATCTCCTTTTCGATTTCATTCTTCAAACAAACATCGGCTTTCAGACCATTGGCCATGAATCGCACAAACTTGTCATAAGTCCCGCTTCGACATAACCAAACAACTTTTATTGAAGATTCAAATATACATCGATCCAGAATAGCTGTAGTTTCACCAAACTCGCCATTCCGTGAAATTAATGCTACCGAGTTCATGAGTCTACTGCATCTAAATAGAAGTCCAGCTAGAACAATATGTTGCAATCTATTCAATTGTCTAACCGAAGGTGATTCAAAGCTTATTAGGGAAACCTCATTAGCAAGCATCATTACGTGTTGATACCACTCGAATATTATAGGTCTATAATCATTCGTTCGCTTACATGACCTGATGACTTCATCAGCAAAGCGCGGTGGATCAGGGAATATCTTCATTTACGTCACTTCAGTTCCTTGTGAACCTAACGTTGACTTCAATTGCCCACCCAGAGGCGCGCCGCTTGCGAACATTTCCGTCCAAGATTAGCGTCGCGTCCAACGCAAGCGGCGTGACGCTGGGCGGGGCAATTGCAAGTTCTTGTCAGACATTTGCCTCAAATTCTACATCTGACAAAGGTTGAAACCAATCCCAGAGTCCGGTAAAACTCAAACCACGTGGAATAGGATTGTCTTCGATGAACATCGCATCGATGAACTGATCGATATAGGCCTCGCCCGTTCTGCGGGGATGTTTTGAGATCCACGAATCGTAGAAGGAGCTGTGCACTCGGTAATGATGTGAATGTATGAACGGTGACCAAAGATCTTCTAACTCATTATCATCGCGAATATCGATGATCTCAATCTCTTCCATAACCCGAGTGTCGCCGCCACCCCAGGCAGTTTTCAGCAATTCAACCGCACTCGCATCTGTGGCTGGGGCACCATAGCCAAAAACTGTGACCATAAATGTATCATTTAGAATTGCCTGGATTGCCCTCCACTGCCGATCTATGAATTCAGTGTTTTGATAGTTCTTCTCTGCAACAGGGTACAGAATCCTTGTCGGAACAAAGCTCTCGCCACATTTAGAGCAACAACTTCCAATGTCACCCATTGAATGCCCATGACGACAATAGCCGACAGCTACATTTCCATGGAGAAAAAGTGGACGGGGCATTGGGAAGCGTCGGCCATTTCGCTTTATTGCCTGAACCAGGAAAGGATCCCAATTGAATGTCGCTACATAGTCTTTCTCGCGCAGACTGAGAACAAGATGGTCGTAGATAGTGGGTTCTTCCGGTAACTCCAAACTGCTAAAGTAGCGATGAATGCGCTCTTCGAGCTCTCTCCGTTGCGATTCCATATCCTTTCGCAAGTAAAGCTCCGAATAGAATGTTTCAAAATTGCCCTTGCTACAGTCAATTCCAGATTTCGAAACGATGTCATCAAGTTCAAGGATTTCAATCAAATTCGACATCAGCGGGAGATGCTTTCCGAATCGATCGCCAGTTGGTGTAGATGCGTAACTTGCCCCTGCGCCAAGAATGACTAAGTGCGGTCTACCCATTTCCACTTTTTCGATTTCTTGCGCTGCTGTTCTGATCATCTTTCCCCCAAATGCCTAACGGCTGGCGTCAGCCGCGTCGCGCTTGGCGCGGCGCTTGCCTCGTCTTACCGACGTTTCTTTGTGTCAAGTTCTGTAAGCACTGTGACAAGCGCATAGTCGGCTGCACGGCATGTTATGCATACGTACTTCTACTTGCCAGGTGTATCGCTCTTTTCAATTCGAGTTCCCGGAACTGGCTTAGGTTCAGGCGGTGCTGATGATGCCGGTTGAGTTGGTTGCGATCCTTGACCTGATGTTGTCCCGCTTGCGGGATTTTTTGGAGCTTCATTCTGGTTTGACATTTTTGGCTCTCCACCAAATGACATTGCGAGTGTTAACGTAACGATTGACAACAGAAACACCCCGAATGCGACTTTTGTCCAAATGAAAGCCTCCTTCAAACATGAGGCCATCGTGTTTACTTGCTCTGAATTTTCTGCCGCCGCAGCAGCATAATAATGCGCCAGTGATTCCCTCGTCGTCTTGGCATCTTCTGTTCTGAACTTTTCCAGGAATCCTTTTGCATCAGGCGGTCCCTTATATCCGTGAAGTCGCAAAACGTTCAGAATTTTGAAGAATGCAACAGCTGAGGTTGCCAATAGAGACAATTCAAGCACCACAAAAGCTAGACGAATGCTAAGGGTTGCTTGACTGTCAAAAGTCGCTTTGAAAAAAGTCAGAACCCCTGTTCCGATTAGTAATGATACGATCGTTAAAAGAGTACGCGCCTTGTCATCAAGTGAAGAGGCATGATCGTTGACAAATGCGAAGTAGATCTTAGCCTGAGACAGCCTATCGCCTGTCGTTTCTTCAATCTCTTGATTAGACAACTACTGCTCCTTGTGCATAACGTTCTGCATAAGCTGTGACCGGCTTGGCGCGGGCTTTGCTCGTCAAGCCTGACGCGCAGGCGTCATCTGCCAGGGCAAAGGCCGCGACAAGGCGAGGCATCAGCTTCATGCAGTTGTTATGTGCTATTACAATTTAGATTCCCATTAAACTGCGTAGTAGTTCCATAGTCTTTCGCGCAGTTTTGATAGATTGTTTGCATCAAACTCAAGCAGCGGAAAGAGAACTTGCTTATCGGAAATTTCAAGTATTGCTTCCGACCATATCGGACACATATCATCCAAAATAAACTCGAAGAAACTCTCAATCTCATTCTTAATATCCGTTAATAAAATTTGTTGTGTTGAGTCTTTGTACTTCCTCACTAGGTGCAACAGTATTGTCGGTGACAATGGAATTGTGTTATCAAGTTCTGACCATAGGTTATGAGTTCCAAAACTGGAACGACTAAGTACTGAATCTAAAACTAAAGCGTTGCAGACTTTCAAGCCCAATGCCTTAGATAGGATCGAGTCCTGAAAAGATTGAGGCTTTTCTCTGAAAACTCTTAGTTGCCTTAATCCTTCTTTGATGCGGCTTTCATTTGCCTTGATCATTCTTGCGCCTTGTGCTGGTATGGCCGATTTTGCTTGGATATGCAGTACAACGTTTTCATGTTGGGCATATACCAGAATATCGAATTCACCCCCCGCCCAGGCTTTGTTCTCAACTATCACCCAATTGCCAATTGCCTTCAACAGCTTTACAGCAATACTTATCAACTGGGGTTCCATGTATTCTGATATCTCACCATCAAATCTTTTTCGATCAATTTTGTTCAATACATAGGGAATGTTTCTTTCTGAAAGCATGATTTGAAGAGTATTTGGATTGAAGCAGATAGATTCTTTGTACCGAATAAATGGCGGAAAAAAACCATCTCCGAACCGCATGTCAGATTCCTCATTATTAGTGTAGAATGAGTACAAGCTGAGAATCTTCTCATATGAATCGGGATGGATATTGGAGATTTTTATAATTAGATCTTTGCAGAAATATTCTTTAAAGTTTATGGTCTGCCATTCGAATAGCTCAGGCAACAACTGCTCTTGTCTGCTAGGGTCGTTTACACCTAATCGAGATATCGCTGCTGCCATTCCTAAACAATAGTCTGCGAATGCAAACCATGCAGCACGGAAACGCTTAAATTCCTCATAGGATACACCAACTCCCGAAAGAAAGCCTGTGGATGATAATATTGGCACTTCAAATGTGTGAGTAGCGTGATGATTAAACAGAATTTCCAGTGTCTTGTTTAGAAACTCACTGTCTCCTTTTGGTAATTGCTCTGCCTGCCTATCAAACATATTCATGTAGTTTGTAGGAACACGAACAAGGTAGGGCAACGCTAAATCTGATAGTATGATATCTAGCGATTCAGAGTGCCTGAATTCAGGGCTGCTATGTTCGAGTCGCAACCGGTTTGTAGTGCATTCTATGACCTTGTAGTATCCACGATGTACTTCAGGCATTATCTCACAGAAATGGCCATATGCTTGCAATAGCTTTAACTGTTCTCCATCTGAATCGACGGAGAAGTAAGCCTGTTGTGTGTCAAGTGCGCTACTACCTATCTGCGTACTATCGCATGTAAGTAACAGTGGTGCCATATAGGAGAGTCGACCAATCAGTGCGCAGCCTGCATCGATTCTTGGCTCGATGTTTTCACTAAATCTCTTACCGTTAAACAAATTATCAATCACACCGAACACAGCACCGAATATGCACTTTGAGGGAAGACCGAATATCTGCAGTCGCTCAACAGCTTTATCAACGGATTGCTCAAATTCTGCGGGTGTCATTTTATGTTCCTTTGCATGACAACTTCAACTGCACATAACGTTGGCTTCAGCCGCGGCGCGCCTGGCGCGGCGCTTGCCTTAGCTTTCTTTGTCTTCCTCTTCGCTCACTTCTCGCAAGCGCCGTGACAGGCGCAAAGTCGGCTGCAAGCACATGTTATGCCGAAGATTTCCGAGTAGGCGGCTCACCTGGGCCTTGCCAAACTCCACCAGTTTCCCAAAGCGGCAGCAAATCATATTCCGGGTCATGCCTTGTCAGCTCATTTTTTCGGACAATTGAAAACGAAGACAACCTAAACTGCGGTAGAGCATCAATGAAGCCCAGTTCTGGACGGTCCGCGTCAAAGAAGCCAAATATAACCGGTGTCCCATCTTTATACTTTTCGCGAAACTTGGGGAAGAACGAGCTTGCTGTGATCACACATCGCTTTCCAAACACAATCATTCCATGGTGTTCGACAACGATATCCATCAATGACACTTTGCTGAGATTCTGGCGCTGCAAGTCAAAAAAATCTTTCGCTCTCTTTCTATTTATCCCAGGTCTGCAGATGATCATATACTCAGATTCATTGAGAATAATTACTCTTACCACAATGCAACCATCCTTGTCGTCTTTTTCTTGGTCCGACCAAACTAATAAGAGTTCTGACAGCTGCCTCGCATAACTATGATCGGAGATAGCCATTCCCACAAGTGGAACATCAGGAATCGATTTGTCAGGTGGACAAGCATATCCAAACACCATGCCCGTCCACTTTGCTGGATCAATATCAAATGTAGGAAGTGCGTGGAGAAATGCGGCAGGATGCGCAAAGGCGAAAAACTCAAAAACCTTACCAAGGATAAACAATACCAAACCAAAGACAAACGCCACAACTACTGATTGAAAAGAAATGAACGATGACAATAGACCTGTCATTGCCAACATCCAAATAGTCCACCGTACAAATCTCCTATACCTAAGATCAAGGTATAGTCTCAGCGGCATTCCTCTCTTACTACGCAAAATCTGAAATCGCATTCGGTTCGTCCAAAGCCGTAATCTGAATTTAAGTTCCCTAAACTTCGTATCAGACATGTTCCAGTTCTCACATTTCAATTTGCTTCGGCATAACTAAGAATTAGACAGTCTAGATAAAACCCCGCAGGATCTTATGTGACTGGCGCATCCCCTTGACCCGTCAGAGAAAAAGCACGCTGCGCGCAGTATAACGAGATAGGCTTTATGCGACCTACGCGGGTTCGCTATCGAGACGGATTGAGAGGGGGGACTTGTCAAGACTTGCTCTGTCATATTCCGCCATTGCCTCGGATGTAAGTACGAACCGAGCACGGACCGGGGCATCAGATTAGAGACACATTGGACGCAACGGAATTCTTGCCCCGATTGCAGTCCGGCAATTCGGATGATGCATCAGACCAAGGAAGCTACTACTCCTTTGGAATTCGAACATGCTCTATCGTTTGCTCATGATTAGCCCGAACGGGGTTCCGGTGCCATCCTGGCATAGATCTCAGTGGTCGTCTTGGACTCGTGCCCCAGCTCCTTCTAAACCGCCTCAAGCGGCGTTCTGGCGTCAATCTGGAAGTGAGCCAGGCTGCACCGCCAGTTGTGCGGTGGCCTTAGTCCTTCTTCGCCCGCAGCATCTCTTCCGTCGCCCGCTCCACACTCGCCCGCACGGGATCGAGCGCCAGTCTGGCGTAGATCTCCGTAGTCACCTTGGACTCATGACCCAGCGTCTTTTGGATCACCTCCAGCGGCGTGCCTGTGTCGATCTGAAAGGAAGCCAGGCTGCGGCGCAGGTCGTGCATGTGAAGGTCGGTGAGGCCGGCCCGCACGCAAATGCGGTCCCAGCCGTTCTGCGGTGATGCCATGTGTCCCTTCTGGCGTCCAGGGAACACGAAAGGCCCAGCATGCCCAGCCGCGCGCTGCTCCAGGATGGCCATGGCGTGAGAGGATAGGACCACATGGAGTTCGCGGTGGGTCTTCGACTCCCCACCTGGGATCGTCCAGAGCGCCTTCTCGCGTGATACATGCTCCCAACGCATGGCGAGCAGGTTGGTCTTGCGCACTCCCGTGAAGAGCAGGAGCAAGATGAAGTCACGCAGGTCGCGGCTGGGATCCTCGTCTATTGCCTTCAGGAACGCCGGCAGCTCGTGGGCTTCCAGCCGTCGCGTGCGCTCCTGTTCTTCAAAGAACTCGATGCGCGCAGCGGGGTTGGGAATGCCCAGTTCGTGCACGGCAATGGCGCGATGCAGGACAGCCTTCAGCGTGGCCACCAGGCGGTTGGCAGCGATACGGCCGTTGTCCTTCCCAATTCGCTGATGCAGGGCCTCCACGTCCTTCCGCCGCAGCTCGCGCACAGGGCGCCCCTGCAACGTGCTCAGGTGCATGTCCCAGGCACGCCGGTACTCTGCCAGCGTCACGTCTCGCCGCCGGGTGGCCGCGTGCGCCATGTATTCCTCAAATGCCTCCATCAGCGTGAGCTCGGCTGGCACGTCCTCCACAACTTGGCGCGCCGGCGCGGGCCCCCTGCCCGCTAGAATCTCCATCACCATGTCGATGGCCATGCGCCTGGCGCGATCCACCGCCAATTCTTGCACGCTGCCGAGGCGCACCTGGTGTGTGCGCCCTTTGCGGTGCTTCACCACGTAGAAGGACTTCCCGCCCGCGGGGGTCACCATGCAGGCCAGCGCGGGCACCTGATCGTCGAACACCCACGTGCGCTTCGCACCATCCCCCTGCAGGGCCTCCAGGGCCGCTTTCGTGAATCGAATCCTCAGCATCCTCACCTCGCTCGTTACCCTTCAAATATCAGACCGGGATAGGACCCATTTGACCGGCGTTTGACGGGTCAAAATTGTCACAAGAATGAAACACTCAACCTTTTGACTATCAAGCATTTAGCTGCAACGAAGGGATGAAAGCCAATTGTTCCAGTGACAAGCAGAGGGACCCCTTTTGGGGGCTCCCTCTGTTTTTACCATCCGGCCTGCGCGCCGCCGGCAGCCCCCACCAACACCGGCGCTTCCGGCGACTGTCCCGTCCCATCGACACTCCGCGCAGCCCGCTGCAGACGGCGCAGTCCGGCCGGAACTCCCGGTGGGACCCGCCGTTGAACGGGCCCTGACTTCGACGCGCCCGGGCCCTCGACTCCCGGCCGGCCAACCTCCGAGGCCGCTTTGCGGCCCTCATCCGCGACACGTGTACTGCAGCCGGACTGCCTTCCGGGTGGATTCCGGCTGCCCATTCCGGAGGACTGATCATGCGCTTCCATCGACGCACACCCACTCTGGTGGCCGCCGGCCTCCTGCTCATCAGCTGCCTCGTGCTGGTGCTCGTCACCAGTTGCGATCTCGCGCCCGTGGGCGGCTGTCCGCCCTCCTTCGAAGGAGAGGCCGCCACGCCCCTCAGCGGGAGCTGGGATTCCCAAGGCTCCGATACCGACTTCGCCAAGGACCTCTCCGCCAAGTGGTTCTGCATCTGGTTCCCGCGCTGGTGCCAGCCCGAGCTGCCGGAGGATCCCCTGGGAGACCTCTACTACTGGGGCGGGCCGAACTTCAGCGTCAAGCGGGCGGACGTGCCGGCCTGGGCGGCCTTCCACAACGCCAGTCTGAGCGCCTGGCGCCACGCCGAGCGCAACCCCGAGGGCCTGCTTCGCGCCATGGAGGAGGCCGCCGCGGCCTGCGGCGTGGCCGACCAGTTCTCCCGGCAGGACCGGGAGGTCTGTCTCAACCTGTTCAAGCGCTTGCTGGACGGCGAGTTGTCGCCGCAGGACATGCCCACCCACGCCGACCTCATGCGGACCTGGCAGGACCGGCCGACCCGCGGGGCCTTCGCACACGACAAGGAGCTGCCGGCCCTGCTGCGCGATCTGGAGAACGGCATCGCCGCCGCCGAGGTGCGGAAGTGGCAGGACTTCGCCGATTCCAAGGCCAACAGCGATCTGCGCGAATACTGGAGCGCCTCGTGCATGGCGGCCTCCGTCGCCTGGTGGTTCGAGTTCAGCCAGGATGTGGGGGAAGATTGCTCGTGGGGCGTGTTCGCCGATCTGACCGCCCTGCAGCGGACGCAGAACTGGCAGGGCGTGGCGGTTGCCTCGCTGGCCGGGGCGCTGGTGGACGTGATCCAGCACTTCTGGCCGCAGGACGAGTAGCGGGTCTCCAGCGGGCGGGCTGTCAGCGGCGGTCCGCCCGCTCAACGACCCCGCAACAGGCCCGCCAGGCGTTCGCCGTGGCGGGAAAAATGGAAGTGCTGCAACGCTGTTTGCCGACCCCGCTCGCCGATGGCCGCCAGCTCGCCACGCCGCCCGTAGATCTCCAGCAGCTTGGCGCGCAGGCGCTCCGGCCGGTCCGACGGCAGCAGAAAGCCGTTCACGCCGTCCTGGAGGTAGTCGGCATTGTCGCTGACCGCCGTGGCCAGGGTGGCTACGCCGGAGCCCAGGTAGCCGGCCAGCTTGGTGGAGAAGCCGTACTCGTTCTGCAGCGTGCGGGGCCGCGGCAGGATCAGCAGGTGGTGGGCTCCCAGCACGCGCTGGATTTCGCAGAGGGAGCGCTCGCCGTGGAAATGCACGCGCGCCTCCAGGTCCAGCCGGCGGACCAAAGCACGCAGCCGGCGCCCCTCCGGCGTCTGCCACTTGCCGTAGATCTGCAGCTCGGCGTCGGGCAGTTGTCCGCGCAATTCGCCCAGGACCCGGATGAAGCGGCCCAAGCCTTCCTTGCGCTGGCTCACGCTGCCCGTGAAGCCGATCTGGAAGCCGGGGGGCGGCGGGTCGGCAGCGTGCGGCGCCGGCTCGTCCATCAGCACGGGCACGCGCACCAGGTTGGGATTGCGCGGCGCGACCCAGGCCTCCAGGCGGCGGGAAATCACCACCACGCCCTGGTAGCGGGAGATCTGCCGGTCCAGCAGCGCGGCCTTGAGCAATTGATAGGGAAAGAGCAGCCAGTCGCGCAGGCAGTCGCCCAGCCGGTTCCACTGGAAGCCCCGCAGGTGCAGGGCCAGGCCCAGCTCGAGTTCGTTCTTCTCCAGATAGACGGCCAGCCCGGCCTCCTGCAGCGTGCGCCGGGTCAGCCGGTTCTCCCACAGCTCGTGGTTGTTGGGCACCACCAGCACGGAGCACTCGCCCCCCAGCGCGCGGATCCGCTCCAGCACCTCCCGCAGCCACCGGCGGAGGCGCCGGCGCGGCCACCCCTGTTCCCACCAGGCGAGCGGAGGCAGGGTTCGGCCCTGGGCCAGGCAGCCCGCCACCCCCGTCTCGAGGGGCGGCGCGCCCAGGTCCAGGCAGCGCGAGGAAAAAATGTGGACGTGGCCGCCGGTGGCCGCCACGAAGGCCCGGGCGTAATTCAACAGGCGGGACCAGGCGGCGCCGCCGGGGCGGTCCAGGCGGACGTAGCAGAGGATGACCAGCTGCCGCGGCGCCACCGGATCCGTCATGGGTGACGCTCGGCGATCAGGCCCTGGTAGAAGGCCTCCAGGCGCTCGGCCTCGCGCACGCTGGTGAAGCGCTCGGCCAGCCGGGCCTGCCCGGCCGCGGCCGTTTCCCGCCGCAAGCCGTCGTCGTCCAGCAGGCGGCCCAGGGCCTGAGCCAGCGCGCCCGGGTCGCCGGGCGGCACCAGCAGGGCCGCGCCGCTCCCATCCAGGGCCTCGCGCACGCCGGGCAGGTCGCTGGCCACCACGGCCAGCCCGGCGGCCCAGTATTCAAGCAGGGTGTTGGGAAAACCCTCGCGCAGGGAAGGCAGCACGCCGATTCCCGCCAGCGACAGCACGCCGGCCGCGGGGCGGACGAAGCCGGGGAAGCGCACGCTCTCGTCCAGACCCAGCTCCCGGCTGCGGGACTTCAACTCGGCCTCCAGCGGGCCCTCGCCCACCAGATCCAGTTGCAGGACCCGGCCCGCGCGCTGGAGTTGGTCCACGGCTTGCAGCAGCGGCTCCAGGCCCTTGCCCGCCGCCAGCCGCGACAGGCAGACCAGCCGGTCCGCCGGTCCGGGCAGGGCGGGCCGCGCCGGGGCCAGCGCGCCGTTCCAGGACACCGCCACGTCCTCGGGACGCAGCCAGCTGTAGTTCGTTAGCAGTTCGTCCCTGACCACCTGGGCGGGGGCCAGCAGGCGCGTTCCCAGCAGGTGGTGCGTGCGGCGCCGGACCCAGCTGTCGGGGAAGTCGCTGCCCGAGCCCACCCGGTGCACCACGGGCACGCCGGCCAGCCGGCTGGCCACTCCCGCGGTGGACAAGTCGCGGCCCGTGTTGCAGACCGTTACCTCAATGCCCAGGCGGCGGATCAGGCCGTGCAGGCGCAGGATCAGCAGGGGCGACCAGCTCATGCCGAAGGCCAGCGGCAGGATGCTCAGGTCCGCGTCCCGGCAGGCGTCCAGGAAGGGGTCGCCCGTCCGGCCGGCCACCCACAGTTCGTGACCGCGCTGCTGCAGGCTGCGGGCACTCCGCAGGCACCAGCTCTTGACGCCGCCCCAGCGACGCGTGCTGTTGACGTAGAGGATCCTCATGGCCGCCGCGCTCCCCGTTGGGACTGGAACAGGCGGGGCTGGCCGCGCAGCAGGGACTCCACTTCGCGCCAGACGCTCTCCGCCGGAATCTCCTCCAGGCTGCGGGCCGTCTCGCAGGGCCCGCGGGTGGGCAGGCGGCGCGTCTCCGAGGCCGTGGCCACCCAGCGCTGGGTGGCGTCCCCCGGGCGCGTCCAGCTCTCGGGGTGCACGCGGCCGAAGACGGCCACGCTGGGAATGCCGGAGAGGGCCGCCAGGTGCTTGGGTCCGCCGTCGTTGCCCACGAAGAGCGCGCAGCGGGCCAGGATCTCCTTCAGCACGGGAAAGGAGGGCAGGGGGTAGTCCACCAGGGCCGCGGGGCCGATGCGCTCCGCCACCCGCCGGGCCGCCTCCTCCTCGCCCGGCCCGTGCACCAGGAAGGGCCGCAGCCCCGCCGCAGCCAGCCGCCGGCCCACCTCCGCCAGCGCCTCCGCCGGCCAGACCTTGTAGGGTTGCCGACTGACGCCGAACAGGGCCGCCACGGGCCAGCGCGCGGGTCCGCCCGGGCGGGCGGGGGGCAGGCTGGCCGTGCCCTGGAAAGTGGCGCGGCAGAACAGCTCCGCCTCCTGGCGGGCCTGGGGCGCCACGGGAAACTCCAGCTCCAGGTCGCGGGGATCGGGGGCGTGGGCCTCGTCCAGCAGCCGCCCCAGCAGCCGCAGCTTGTCCAGGGCGCTGTAATCGGCGTTGTGTCTCACGTAGCGCGTGCTGTAGACCAGCGGCCTCCACCAGCGGCCGCCGTATCCCAGCCGCACGGGCGCGCCGCTCAGCCGCGCCAGCAGGCCCGTCTTGGCCAGGCCCTGGCAGTCGATCACCCAATCGTAACGGGCCCGTCGCAATTCCATGGCCAGGTCCAGCAGGTCCACGCCCGTGGGCCGCTCGCTCAGCAGCCGGATCTCATCCACCAGGGAATTGTGCTCCAGCACCTGACGGCTGCCGGGTTCGCAGAGGAAGTCCAGCCGCGCGTCGGGGAAGTTGCCGCGCAGGCTGCGCAGCAGCGGCGTGGTCATGAGCACGTCGCCAAGGCGCCGCAGTTGGATGACCAGGATGCGAATCATGGACCGGAGGACCCCGGCGGGACCGGCCCGCCGTACTCCACGTACTGCTTCTCCTCCACCAGCGCGGAGCCGAAGTGCGCGTTGAGTTCACGCTTCAGCCGGGCGCGCCGGTCGTTGGTGTAATACACGGCGCGGGCCAGCTCGATGAAGCGCGCGTCGAAGCGTTGCTCGCGCTCCAGCACCCGCAGCTCGTCCTCGATGCGCCAGAGTTCCGCGTTCACCTCGTCCAGCCCCTGCTCCAGCTCCGGATGGGCAAGGCCATGCGTCCGGGCCACGGCCTCCAGCTCGTCCAGCTCGCGGCGGACATTCTGGCGCTTGGCCGGATCCTGGATCTCCACCAGCTTGATGCGCAGGATGGACATCTTGTCCAGCAGTTCGCCCACGGACACGGGCACGGATAGGATCACGCCTCCTCCTGGATGCTGAATTGGAGATCGTAGAGCTTGCGGTACTCCTCGCTGGTGCGCAGGAGCTCCTCGTGCGGACCCACGCCGTCGATGCGCCCCTCCTTGAGGCAGACGATGCGGTCCGCCCGGATGATGGTGGAGAGCCGGTGGGCGATCACCAGGGCCGTGCGCTCGCTCACCGAGCGCTCCAGCGCGGCCTGCACCAGCTGCTCGCTCTCCGAGTCCAGCGCGCTGGTGGCCTCGTCGAAGACCAGCACCTGGGGATGCCGCGCCACGGCCCGCGCGATGGCCAGCCGCTGGCGCTGTCCGCCGGAGAGGTTGTGCCCGCCCTCCTGCACCAGCGAGTCGGGGCCGCCCATCTCGCGCACGAAGCCTTCCGCGTTGGCCAGGCCCAGGGCTTCCTCCACCTGGACTGGATCGGGCACCGCCCGCGGATAGCAAACGTTCTCCGCCACGCTGAGCTGGAAGAGCCAGGTGTCCTGGCCCACCACGCCGAACAGGCCGCGATAGGCGCCCAGGTCCAGCTCGCGGATATCCCGCCCGTCCAGCAGCAGCTCGCCCTGGCTGGGATCGATCAGCCGCAGCACCAGATTGGCCAGCGTGGTCTTGCCCGAGCCCGAGCCGCCCACCAGGGCCAGCATCTCGCCCTTGCGCAGGGTCAGGCTCACGTCCTGCAGCGCCGGCTTGCCGTCGTAGGACAGGCTGACGTGGCGCAGCTCGATCCCTTCGCGCAGTCCATCCACGGGCCGGGGATGCTCGGCCAGCGCCAGCGAGCTGCGCAGTTTGAAGATCTCCAGGATGCGGTCTCCGGCGCCTGTGCCGCGTTGCAGCTCGTTCCAGGTGCGGGCCGTGATCTTCAGCGGGTGCAGCATGGCCAGCAGGGCCGCCAGAAAGGTGAGGAAGGCCGAGCCCGACATGCCCTCGCCGCTGAGCACGTGCCGGCCGCCGTACCAGAGCATGAAGACGGCCACGAGCATGGAGGCGAACTCGCCGAAAGGTCCGGACAGCCCGGCCACCAGCTCCAGCTTGCGCATGCGGCGGAAGTAGCTGGTGGTGGCCTCGCGGAAGCGCTGGATTTCGCGCTCCCGGGCGAAGAAGGCCTGCACCACACGGTAGCCCTGCAGATTCTCCGAGAGCCGCTCGGACACGCGCGACATGTGCTCCTGGGCGCGCCGGCTGTAGGTGCGCAGCTTGCGCCCGATGTACTGGAAGCCGCCCACCGCCGGGGCCAGCACCAGCACCGAGATCAGGGTCAGGCGCCAGTCCACCAGCAGCGCCAGCACGAAGTAGACCAGACTCTGCAGCAGGTTCGAGAGCAGGTCGGCCACCTTGGTGACGGTCAGGCTGCGCACCACCATCACGTCGTTGACGACGCGGCTGATCAGCTCGCCCTGACGGAAGCGCTGCACCACGTCCAGCGAGAGGTCCTGCAGGTGGGTGAAGAGGTGGTCGCGCAGGCGGCGCACCATGGTCTGCTCCACCTGCACGAAGAACACGCGGTAGAGGTAGAAGGCGAAGAACTTGGCCGTGGCCAACCCCAGCGCCAGCCCGCAGAGCAGCAGCAGCACGGTGGAGCGCGTGTGACGTCCGAGGAAGGCGTCCAGGGCCTGCCCGGCGGGCTCGCGCAGACCGCCGGCCGCGTGCAGGGCGTGCGACAGGTCCTGGCCCAGCTGGCTGATGGACGGCCCCAGCGCCATCACCTTATCCGGGGCGGGGTCCGCGGAGGCTCCGCCGAACACGCCCTCGAAGAAGGGGTAGATCAGGCCGATGTTCGCCCCCGCCAGCAGGCTGGAGAGCACCATCATCACCAGACCCAGCGCCAGGTAGCTGCGCACCCCGCGCAGGTAAGGCAGGAATTGTCGAATCAGTGGCCACATGTTGCCAATATACTTGAAGAGCAGGCCCCTCTTCGCGCCGAGGATGAAACGTTCCGGTTGATGTGGGGCCTGAGCTCGCTTCGAAACCGGGAGTTCCCATGTCGCACATCCGTCCTGCCAGTCGCCGGGCCGCGGCCGGCCTGCTGCTGATCATCGCCGCCCGCGCGGCGGCCTCGCCCCTGGATCGCTTCCAGGAGCAGGGCGAGCTGCACGGCTTCGCTTGCCGCCACCTCTACCTGGACAGCCAGGGCCGCACGGCCGGGGCCTGTCTGGTGCACGAGTCGGGCTTCACCGTGGACCTGCTCCCGCTGGAGACCGCGCCTCAGGCCTTCGTGTGGATCGCCACGCCCGTCAGCGGCCACCAGGGAGAGCCCCACACACTCGAGCATTTGCTGCTGGGCAAGGGCCGGCGCGGCCTCTCCGTGGCCAACGCCGAGGAATTCCGCCTGAGTTCGTCCACCGCCTTCACGGGCCAGCTGGAGACCTGCTACCACTTCAGCACGGCCTTGGGCGAGGAGGCCTTCCTGACGGAGTTCGGCGACCGCCTGGACGCGCTCCTGCACCCGGACTTCAGCGACGAGGAGATCCGGCGCGAGGTCTGCCACGTGGGACCCAAGTCCGGGCCGGCGGGCCTCGAGCTGGAGGAGAAGGGCACGGTCTACACGGAGATGCTCTCCAGCTGGGACAATGGCTGGAGCCGCGCCTCTCACCGCCTGAACGCCGCGCTGTTCGGCGCGGACCACCCCCAGGCGGCCTACCAGGGCGGCATTCCCGCGGAGATCCGCCGGCTGACGCCCCGGGACATCCGCGACTTCCAGCGCGAGTCGCACTTCCTGGGCAACATGGGCGTGGAGCTGGTGCTGCCCGCGGGCGGCATGAACGAACCGCTGCTGGCCAAGCTGGACAGCCTGCTGCGTCGTGTGGAGCCCGAGCGCCCGGACTTCTCCACCCGTACACGCGGCGATCTGCCGCCGCTGCGGCCCGCCGCCGGGCTGCTGACGGAGGTGGTGGACGCGCCCGGCGCCCGGGAGGGCGAGCCGGCCCTGCTGCTGGCGGCCTGGCCCCCCACGCGCAAGCTGGCGCGCCCGGACTTCCTCTTTGCCCAGCTCTTTCTCTCCGTGGCCGGCTCGGGGGAGAGCTCCGACTTGTATCACGAACTCATCGATCCGGCCCACGCGGCGGATCCGCTGGGCGCGGCCTGGCTCAGCATGTGGATCGAGGATGCGCCGGGCCAGGCCGTCTGGCTGGGAATGGGCAGCCTGCCTCCTTCCCGTGTGACAGTGGCGGGTCTGACGGAGATCCGCGCCCGGATCCTCGCTCGACTGGGCGAGATTTCTGCCTGGCGGGCCGGCGAGCCGCAACTGGAGTCCCTGAAGGAGCGCGCACTGGCCCTGCTGGCCTCCCAGCGCCGCCAGGGCCGCGGCCTGTTGGACCATCCGCCTGGTTTCGGCCAGCGCGGCACGAGTTCTTTTTGGGCCGACCACCTGCGCAACCTGCGCGCCACGGGCGAATTCCGCCTGCGCCTGGACGAGGAACCCGCCCTGGCCGACATCGAGCAGCGCCTGCAGCGGGCGGGCAATCCTTTCTCCGCGCTGCTGGACCAGCTGGGGCTGCTGAAGACGCCGCCCCACGTCGTCGGCACGCGCAGCAATCCGGCGCTGCTGGAGCAGAAGGAGAGCGAGCGGCTGGCCCGGCTGGAGGCCTTCGCCGATTCCCTCGAGACCGCCTACGGTGTGACGGACCGCCAGGAGGCCCTGCGCCGCTTCGCCGCCGACTACGACCAGGTGAGCGCCGAGCTGGAGGCCCAGCGCGCCGGCCTGCCCGTGCCCGAGCTGCCCGCCACCCTGCCGCTGGACTACGACCCCGAGATCCTGACCGAGGAACACACGCTGGCCGGCGGAGTCCCGCTGCTGCACGGAGTCTTCGAAGGCATGCAGGGAGCGCGCTTCGATCTGGCTTTTGATGTGGGCCCCCTCGCGGGCCTGCCCTGGCTCTCCGCCCTGCCCGCCCTGCTCACGCAAAGCGGGCTGCGGGGCGCAACGGACACATTGGACTTCCGCCAGGTGGAGGACGCCCTGCGCCGGGAGGTGAGCTGGGCCGGCTGCTGGCTCGACACGGATCTGGAGGCGGGCCGGGCGGAGCTGGTCTTCACCTCCGTGGGGACGAGCGCGGAGGAGTGCCGCACGGGCATCCGCTGGCTGGAGCGCTTCCTGACCGACGCGGACTGGTCCGCAGCCAACCGTCCCCGCCTGCGGGAGATTGTCCGGCGGGAACTGTCCGGTCTGCGGGAGACGCGCAAGGGCAGCGAGGAGAGCTGGGTGGAGATCCCCGCCGCGGCGTGGCCGCAGCGCCGGCAACCCGGACTGCTGCGGGCGGGCTGCTTCCTTACCCAGGAGCACGATCTCTTCCGCTGCGCCTGGGCCCTGCAGGATCTGCCCCCCGCGGCCCGGGACCTGCTCCGCGGACTGGCACGCCTGCCCGAGCAATGGCCGGGGCGCCCGGATTCCTGCCTGGCCTGGACGCGCGGCCTGCTGGAGGCCCCCGCGGACGGGCGCGCCCGCTACCTGATTCGGCTGGATCCCAACTTCAGTTCGAGTGCCCTGGATGCGGCGACTTGGCAGGTGCTGGAACTGGCCGTGCGGGATCTGGCCGCCTTCGGCGCCGAGTTGCCCGCGGAGTCCTTCGCCGCGGACTGGGCCCGCCTGGCCCGCGAGCTGACAGACTCGGCCGAGTTGCTCACCCAACTGGACCTGCGTCTGGTGAACCGCTGCGGCCGGCGCCGGGCCTGGTTCACGGGCAGCCGGGCCGCCTGGGACCAGGTGCGGCCCCTGGCCGCCTCGGTGGCCGAGCGCCGGGTGGATCCCGCGGAGCGCGAACAGAAGGTGGATCGAAGCGCGATGATCCTGACGGGTCTGCAGGTTCGAACCCGCCTGCTGGGCGTCGACCAGCCGGAAACCTGCCGCGGTCTGCTGGATCCCGGTTCCTCCAGCGGCGTGGTCATCGCCAGCGCACCCCTGACCTGGCAACACGCCTGGACGCGCGAGGACCTGCTGAACCACCTGGCCGGCAACCTGCTGGGCGGCGGCAGCGACCAGGGGCTGTTCATGCAGACCTGGGCCGCCGGACTGGCCTACTCCAACGGCATCCGGCCCCGGGAACGCACCGGCGTCCTGCGCTACTACGCCGAGCGCTGTCCCGATCTCTCCCAGACGCTGAGCTTTGTGGAAGAGCGCGTGCGACAGGCGCCGCCCGTGGATGCCGCCCGGACGCGCACGGCCCTGATCACGGCGCTGGGCGGTTCGCGCACAGCGCTGGATTATGACGAGCGCACGCGCCAGCGGGCGTTGGAGCTGCAACTGGTCGAATGGGTGGACGAGTACGGCCGGCACACGGGACCGTTCAGCGGTAAAACCACACGCCTGGACGATTTGCGCGGCTTCCGCCGTGGGCTCATCGGCCTGCTGGACGACCCGCAGCTGCCGGCCGAACTGGAGGCGCGCAAGCTGGCCGTGCACGCGCGCGTCTTCCCGGGCCTGGCGGAGGGCGGCTGGCTGCCGCTGCCCGGGACCCAGTTCTTCATCATCGGGCCGGAGCGGCAGTTCGAGCTGGCGGACGACTACCTGGCGGCCCGGGCACCCGGCCACGCGCTGCGCCGGCTCCGGCCGCGGGACTACTGGCTGGTGGAGGAGAAGTGACCGGACTGCCCCGACTCCACGTCGCCACCGGCAACGCCCACAAACTGATCGAACTGCGTCACACGCTGGAGGAGGCCTTCGGCCCTGTGGAGCTGAAGAGCCTGCGCGACTTCCCGGAGCTCGCCGAGCCCGTCGAGGACGGCGCCACGCTGGAGGAAAACGCGCTGATCAAGGCGCGCGCGCTCTTCGCCCACGCCGGCGGACTCTGTCTGGCGGACGACACCGGCCTGATGGTGGAGGCGCTGGGCGGCGCGCCGGGCGTCTACAGCGCGCGCTGGGCGGGCGAAGCCTGCAGCTACGCCGACAACGTGGCCAGGATGGTGCGGGAGATCGCGGTCGTGCCCGAGGATCGGCGCCAGGCGAGCTTCGCCACCGTGCTGGCCGTCATCGAGCCGGACGGCCGTGAGACGCTGCTGCGCGGCTTGTGTCACGGACGGATCCTGGGCGCGCCGCGCGGGACCGGCGGCTTCGGCTACGATCCGGTCTTCCTGCTGCCCGAGCTGGGCAAGAGCTTCGCCGAGCTGACCCTGGAGGAGAAAAACGCCGTCAGCCACCGGGGCCGGGCCGTGGCTGAGCTAGTCTCCTGGCTGCGCTCGTCTTTGGGTTGGGAACCAACACAGAGACACAGAGAGATGAATTGAGGGTTTAAGGCAGGGCCGTCACAACGCTGATTTCCTCAAAGTGCCTTGGCTGTGCCTCTGTGCCTCTGTGGTGAAAGAGGCAACGGATCAGCGCGGACGCTCGTGCAGCACGCGCGTCCAGCGGCGCAGCACGTAGAGGATCAGATAGGTGGCCAGGCCCGCCAAGAGGGCCAGCTTCTGCCCGCTGCTGAACTCGACGGTCTGCCCGGCGAAGAACTCGCGCAGCACCAGCAGCAGGACGAAGAGTCCCACCAGGGCGAAGAAGCCCGAGAATTCCCGCCGCAGCACGTTCTTCCACGAGAAAGAGAGAGCCCAGGGCTGCCAGCGCGAGACGCGCGGCAGGAAGGCCGGGGTCACGGCGGCCCAGGCCGTGAAGGCCGCGCCGAACTCGCCTTTGATGAATTCCTCTTCGCGCAGCATGACGCGTTCGTAGAAGAGCCAGAAGCCCAGCATGACCAAGAGCGTCAGCCACCAGAGGCCCGGCAGCAGGGCCAGCCCCAGCCACATCAGGGCGTTGCCCACGTAGAGCGGATGCCGCACCACGCTGTACCAGCCCACCGTGTTGAGCTGCTTGGCCACCTGCACGCTGGTATTGCGCCCGCTGGTGCCGTCCGGCGTGTGGCCCACCACGTCGGCGCGGATGAACTGGCCCGCCAGGGAGACGGCCACGCAGGCCCAGATCCAGCTGGCGGAGAGTGGCAGGGCGGCGGAGCCCTCCAGCCAGAGGGCCAGGATCAGCACCGCCAGGAAGACCAGCGGCACATAGCTGCGCAGGCGGAACAGAGTGTCGCCCTGGGTGCAGAGTCGCTGCTGTAGCTCCACGAATCCCCCTGTCAGCTGGACCTTAGCAGCCTGTCGGAACAGGCTCTCAGCCGAACACGTGGCCCGACTGGACCGTCACCCCCGCCTCCGCCGCCTCGTCGCCGGCGTGATACGAGCTGCGCACCAGCGGCCCGGCCTGGATCTTTTCCACGCCCAGGCTCTTGGCGAAGCGCGCGTACTCCAGGAACTGGTCCGGATGTACGTAGCGCTCCACGGGCAGGTGCTGCTTGGTGGGCTGCAGATACTGGCCGATGGTGATGAAGCGCGCGTCGTGGGCCTTGAGGTCGCGGATGAGCTCCAGCACTTCGGCGTCCGTCTCCCCCAGCCCAACCATGAAGCCGCTCTTGGTGAAGAAGCCGGCCTGGGCGGCCCGGCGGATCAATTCGAGGCTCTCCTGGTAGACGGCCTGGGGCCGCACCGTGCGGTAGAGCCGCGCGATGGTCTCCACGTTGTGGTTGAGCACGTCGGGCTTCTCCGCCAGCACCAGACGCAGGCAGGCGGCGTCGCCGCGGAAGTCCGGGATCAGCACCTCGATGGTGGCCTCGGGCAGGGCCTTGCGCACCTTGCGGATGGTCAGCGCGAACAGGCCGGCGCCCTTGTCGGGCAGCTCGTCGCGGTCCACGCTGGTGATCACCACGTGCTTGAGCTGCATCTGGCCGGCGGCTTCCGCCACGCGGTCCGCCTCGTCCCAATCCACCGTGCCCGGCCGGCCGGTCTTCACGTTGCAGAAACCGCAGCTGCGCGTGCAGGTGTCGCCCAGGATCATGAAGGTCGCCGTGCCCTGGGTCCAACACTCGTGCATGTTGGGACAGCGGGCTTCCTCGCAGACGGTGACCAGCTTCTTCTGGCGCAGCAGCTGGTTCATCTTGACCACGCCCGCGCCGGAGGGCAGGCGTACTTTCAGCCAGTCGGGCTTGCGCAGCCGGGGCTCGGCGGGTTGTTCGCTCACGCGAAGCTCCCTTCCTTCAACAAGAAAAAAGCGGCTGGAGGGCCGCGGTGGGGGAACGGCGCGGGGCAGCGACCCACGATGCCGCACATGAGGGTGGATGGGCTCGAACCATCGACCTACGCCTTAAAAGGGCGCTGCTCTGCCACTGAGCTACACCCCCCACACGTCCAGGAGGCGCGCCGCCGGGACGCGTCCAAGATAGGGCGGCTGGGCTTGGAGTGCAACGAAGCCGCCCGGGCGGCCCAGGGCGCCGGCAGGCGGCGGCGGATTCCGGCGGGCTGCGGGCCTATTCCACGTGCACCAACTGCCCGCCCTCCTGGCGGATGGCCTGCTCCGTCTGGTTGTTCATCACCAGGATGGTGATCCGCCGGTTCATGGGATCCTCCGGCCGGTCCGGGAAGAGCAGGGCCTGGCTGGCCAGCCCCACCACCCGGCCGATCTTGTCCGGCGCGAGGCCGCCGCGCAGCAGCTCGCGCCGCGCCGCGTTGGCGCGGTCGCTGGAGAGTTCCCAGTTGGTGTAGGTGGGCGAGCCGTAGGGCAGGGCGTCCGTGTGGCCGCTGATGGAGATGCGGTTGGGCACCGTGGAGACGGCCCGGCCCAGTTCGTGCAGCAGGTCCAGGGCGCTGGGCTCGAGGGTGGCGCTGCCCAGGGCGAACATGGAACTGAACTCTTTGTCCATGATCTGGATGCGCACGCCTTCCGGAGTCATCTCCACCTGGATCTGGTCCTTGTACTGCTCCATGGCGGCGGAGGTGTTGAGTGCGTCCTGGATCTGCGCCTGCAGTTGCTCCAGCGAGGCCTTCTCCGCCTCCTCGCCCCCCGGCGCGCCCAGGTCCGCCTCGCCGCCTTCGGTGCCGGATTCCGTGCCCGAGACGCCGGAGGCGCCGCCCAGATCCACCACCGTGGGATTGTTGAAGTAGTTGGAGATGGCGGCCTTCTGGTTCTTGTCCGCCTGACCCAGGATCCACATCAGCATGAAGAAGGCCATCATGGCGGTGGCGAAGTCGGCGAAGGCCACTTTCCAGGCGCCGCCGTGGTGTCCGTGCGCCGCGACGATGCGCTTGATGACAATGGGCTGCTCGGCCGGTTTTGCGTCCGCCATGACCTATTCCTTCTTCGCGCCGCGGAGGAAGTTGGAGAGCTCCTCGAAGTCCGGCCGGCACTCGGAGGGCACGGTCTTGCGGCCGAACTCCAGCGCGATCTGCGGCGCGTAGCCTTGCAGACTGGCCAGGAAGCAGGTCTTGATGGCCACGAACCAGTCGGCCTGCTGGCGGGCGCGCCGCTCCAGGGCCGTGCTCAGCGGGGCGAACACGCCGTAGGCGAACAGGATGCCCAGGAAGGTGCCCACCAGGGCGGCGGCCACCTTGTGGCCCAGCTCTTCGGCGGGACCATCCAGGGCGCCCATGGTGATCACGATGCCCAGCACGGCGGCCACGATGCCGAATCCCGGCAGGGCGTCCGCGATCCGGTTGACGGCCTGGGCCGGCGCCTCCGCTTCGTGGTGGTGCGTGCCCAGCTCCACGTCCATCAGGTTTTCCAGCTGGAAGGTGTTCATGCTGCCCGACACCACCAGGCGCAGGTAGTCCTGGATGAATTCGATGGTGTGATGGTCGGCCAGGATCTTGGGGTACTTGCTGAAGATCTCGCTGGAGTCCGGCTTGCCGATGTCCGCCTCGATGGCCACCAGCCCCTGGCGCCGGATCTTGTTGAAGACGTCGCCCATCATGCCGAAGAGCTGCAGGTAGTCGGTCTTGGTGTAGCGTGGACCCTTCATCACGGCCGGGATCTCGGCGAGCACGGCCTTGATCACGCTGAAGGGATTGGCGATGATCATCGCACCGAAGGCGGCGCCAAACAGGATCAGCAGCTCCAGCGGTTGCCAAAGGGCCGCGATGTGTCCGCCTTCCAGGACGAAGCCGGTGATCACACAGCCGAAAACAGTGATGATTCCGATGATCAGGTTCACGAAAGAAGTTCCTCGCTGTCAGCCTTAGGCAAGTCCCGCCCGGGACCGTGGCTCGCGCCATCCGTCGGGACTTGTCTGCATGATCGTCACAAGGTGGGCGAATCCTTAGCCGCGCGGCCCGGAGCTTTCAGCGCCGTTTGGCTTTGGGCGCACGCCGCGGCCGGTTTTCCTCAGCTTCCGCGGGAAAGTTCCGCTCCATCCAGTCCTCGTCCCGGTGCTCCAGCACACGCGGATCATCCGCCTCCGCGCCCAGCCAGTGGGCCAGGCGCTGCTCCTCCGCCGCCTGGGCGGCCTGGGGATCCGGCTCGGCCTCCTCGGGCAGCTCCAGCTGCTCGCGCCACCAGCGCAGTTCCGCCTCCCCCATCACCTTGCCGCCCTTGAGAATGGCCGGCTCGCGCGGCGGCTTGGGTTTGGGCGCTTCCGCCGCCCCCATGGCCGCGCCCAGACCCAGTCGACGCAGCAGATCGGCGAAGTCCAGCACGGACAGGCCCAGGCTGCGGGCCTCCTCGCGCCGGGCCGGATCCTCACTCACCAGCACGTAGAGGCAGGCCGACTGCCGACGTCGGGCGTCGCGCTTCAGCCAGGACGCAATCTCCGCCGGCCCGGCCGCCACCCGTTCCAGCACCTGGCCGGGCTGGGAAAAAGCCTCCGCACCACCCCAGGCAGGGCTCGCGAAGAGCCGGATTTCCACGGAATGATCTGCAGTCTTTTTCCCCTGCTCGTTCAGGATTTTCCAAAAGGCTCCTGCCGGACGGAGCCAGCTGGGATGCTGACGCCGCACGTGGAGTTCCATGCCCTGTCCATCAAGCAGATAGCACGTGGTGCTGGTGCTTTTCACTGCCTCTCTCCGGACTTATCCACAAGTTCAAGCCACTGCCGGGGCCGACTGCCGGCCAGACCAAAAAATGGTGGACAAGCTCATTTCACCATTACAAGTCAATGTGTTCCGGAATCGTCGCCCCGGCCATTTTTGTCCGTCCGGGCTTGACAATCCATTAACTCACGAGTTGTCCACAATCTGGCGGCTGGGCCTGGAACTTCCACACTATCAGAAATCCGCAGTGGGCAGAATTGCTCAGTTGGTCGCGGTGGCAGCGCGGTCAGGCTTCCGCGGACTTGGGAGCCCGGGAATCGCCCACCTGCGGCGCTGCGCCGGCCCGGAGGTGGATCTGCATGAAGTCCCGTGCCACGATCACGCCCGGCCAAGCGGCCTCTGCGGCCTGCTGCACGGGTCGCATGTCGCCCATGTAGCGCGTGCTGAAGTGGGTCAGCGCCAGCTGCCGGACCCCCGCCTCCCGGGCCACGCGCACCGCGTCGTCGGTGGTGCTGTGCAGCGTGCGCCGGGCCTGGGCCGCGTCGCCGGGCAGGAAGGTGGCCTCGTGGATCAGCAGGTCGGCGTCCCGGGCCAGCGCCACGGAATTCGCGCAGTAGGTGGTGTCCGTGCAGAAGGCCAGGACCGTGCCCGGCCGCGGCTCGCCCACCAGTTCGGCGCTGCGCACCACCCGCCCGTCAGCCAGGGTGACGTCCATCCCGCGCAGCAGCTGCCCGCGCTCGGGTCCGAAAGGCACGCCTAGAGCGTCGGCCTTCTCGCCGTCGAAGCGGCCCAACCGGGTCTTCTCCTCCAGGCGGTAGCCCAGCGTGTACAGGCGGTGCCGGAGGGGCGCGGCCGTCAGCACGAAATCGTCGGTTTCCAGGACGGGCGTGGGTTCCTGCAGGGCCCCCCACTCCTGGATGATCAGTTCATAGCCAAAGTCCGTCTGGGACAAGCGCTTCATGAAGTCCACGTAGCGGGCCAACCCCGCCGGGCCGGCCAACAGCAGAGGCTCTTCCCGGCGATTGAGCTGGAAGCTGCTGAGCAGGCCGATCAAGCCGTAGAGGTGGTCGCCGTGGAGGTGCGTGATGAAGATCCGGTCGATGCGCCCGCGCCGGAAGCCGCTGTGCAGGATCTGGCGCTGGGTGCCTTCGCCGGCGTCCAGCAGCAGACTTTCCTTCTCGGTCAACAGCGCCAGGGAACTGACGTTGCGCCGCGGGGTGGGGGTGGCGGAACTGGTGCCCAGGAATATCACGTCGATCATGCGGGCGCGTCTTTCTCAAACTCAGCCGGGTTCCGAGGGGCGCTCCCGAGGCTTTGGCGGCTACAGTTAGCGCACTCTCTTGAGCTTTGATAGATATTTTTCGGAACTTTGGCTAATCAAAATTCACAGCCTGCAAGGGCACATGGCGTCCACGCAGGAGGTGGAGAATAGTAAAGCCCCGCCGTCTTGTCGCATCGGTGGGGAAACGCTACTCTCATCCGGTAAACCCCTGTCGGTCTTGACCTTCACGGGATTCATCATAAAGGAGGCCCATATGAGCCGCATTAATCCCAAGGACGTGCACGCCGTCATCGGCAAGCACATGCTGGTGGACGCCCTCGATCTGGTCGTCGACCTGCAACACAGCCACGGAAGCTGGATCCGCGACGCGCGCACCGGGCGCGACGTCCTGGACATGACCAGCTTTTTCGCTTCCAACGCGGTGGGAATCAACCACCCGAAGCTGACGGAACCGGCCTTCCTGGCCGAAATCGGCTGGGCCGCCATCAACAAGGTGACCAACAGCGATTTCTACACCTGCGAGATGGCCGAGACCGTCGCGGTCTTCGGCGAGGTGGGCATTCCCGATTACCTGCCCCACCTCTTCTTCATCGAGGGCGGCACCCTGGCGGTGGAGAACGCCCTCAAGACGGCTTTCGACTGGAAGCACCGGATGAACCTGGCCGCCGGCCGGGTGGTCCACGAGAACAAGCTCTCCATCCTGCATTTCAAGAACGCCTTCCACGGCCGTTCGGGCTACACGCTCTCCATGACCAACACCCACGACCCGCGCAAGTACATGTACTTCCCGCGCTTCGATTGGCCGCGGGTGGATCCGCCCTACATGCTGTACCCGGCCGGTGAGGCCGAGAGCGCCCGCGTCGGCGCGGCCGAAGAAGCCTGCTATGCCGCCATCCGCGGCGCGGCGGCCGCCCGTCCGCACGAAATCGCCGGACTGATCGTCGAAGGCGTCATGGGCGAAGGCGGCGATCGCCACTTCCGGCCGGAGTTCTTCCAGGGGCTGCGCCGCCTCTGCGACGAGCTGGAGATCTTCTTCATCATCGACGAAGTGCAGAGCGGGATGGGCATGACGGGCAAGTTCTGGGCCCACCAGCACCACGGCGTCCAGCCCGACGCCATCAGCTTCGGCAAGAAGGCCCAGGTCTGCGGCATCCTGGCCGGACCGCGGGTGGACACGGTGGAGCACAACGTCTTCCGCGAGCCCTCGCGCATCAACAGCACCTGGGGCGGCAACCTGGTGGACATGATCCGCTTCCGCCGCATCCTGGAGATCATGCGCGACGAGAACCTGGTGGAGAACGCCCGGATCATGGGCGAGCGCCTGCTGGCCGGCCTGCACGAGATCCAGACCCGCCACGCCCAGGTCAGCCAGACTCGCGGTCTGGGCCTGATGTGTGCCCTGGACGTGGATCCCGAGCAGCGCAAGGAGATCAAGCGCCGCTGCTACGATCAGGGCATGCTCGTGCTGCCCTGCGGCGAGAAGAGCATCCGCATCCGGCCGCATCTGGCGGTCTCGGCCCCGGACATCGACCGGGCGCTGGAAATCCTGGACACGGCCCTGAAGGGTTGAGGTCCGGCGACCTGAGCATCACGGGACAGGGGCGCGCTGCGGCGCGCCCCTTCCTCTCCTGCGAGAACGCCGCCCGGCATGCGGTCAGCGCGGCTTTCATTTATCACTTTCCAGCATGAAGCATTTATCCCTGGACCTGCCCGCCGTCCGCGCTCATCTGGTGCGCTTCCTGCGGGAATCCATCCGCGGAACCGGACACGAGCGCGCCGTCCTGGGCCTCTCCGGCGGGATCGATTCCGCCCTGGTGGCCGCCCTGGCAGCGGAAGCCCTGGGCCCCGCGAATGTGCTGGCCCTGATCCTGCCCTGGCGCGGCTCCCAGCCCGCCTCCGCCGCCGACGCCCGCCAGTTGGCCGGGCAGCTGGGCCTGGAGACGCGGGAGATCGACATCACGCCCATGACCCTGGACTTCGCCCGGGGCCTGGCCCCGGCGCTGGGCGAACCCGATCCGCGCCGGCTGGGTAACGTGATGGCCCGCTGCCGGATGGTCTGCATTTTCGACGCGGCGCTGGCCTGGCAGGCCCTGCCGCTGGGCACCTCCAACAAGACCGAGCTGCTGCTGGGTTACGGCACCTGGTACGGCGACCTGGCCAGCGCCGTCAATCCCATCGGCGACCTCTACAAGCAGCAGGTCTTCGCCCTGGCCCGCGAGCTGGGGATCCCCGCCGCCATCCTGGACAAGGCCCCCAGCGCCGACCTGGAGGAAGGCCAGACCGACGAGGCCGACCTGGGCTGGAGCTATGAACTGATGGATCGCATCCTGGTCCGCGCGGTGGACCTGCGCCGCCCGCGCGCCGAGATCGTCGCCGAGGGCTTTCCGCCGGAGGCCGTGGACGGGCTGCTGGACCGGGTGGCCCGCAGCCACTTCAAGCGCCTGCCCCCGGTGATCGCCAAGGTGGGGCCGCGGGCCATCGGCGCGGACTGGCTCTACCAGCGGGACAGCCGGTCGTGAGCGCCCCGCGCGCGGAGGGCGGCCGGCTGATCCTGGTCCCCACGCCCATCGGCAATCTGGGCGACATGACCCTGCGTGCCGTGGAGGTATTGAAGGAGGCCCAGCACATCGCCGCGGAGGACACGCGCCTCTCCCGTCGCCTGCTGGACCACTTCGGCATCGCCACGCCCATGAGCTCCTACCACGACTTCTCCACCGAGCGGGAACGGCAGCGGCTGGTGGCGCGTTTGCGCGCGGGCGAAACCGTGGCCCTGATCAGCGACGCCGGCATGCCGGGCATTTCCGATCCGGCCTACCGGCTGGTGAACGCGGCGCTGGACGAGGGTTTCCCGGTGAGCGCGCTGCCCGGCGCCAGCAGCATCCTGCCGGCCCTGGCCGCCAGCGGGCTGCCCACGGACCGCTTCCGTTTCCTGGGCTTCCTGCCGCGCAAGAAAGGCCGGCAGACGGCGCTGGCGGAACTGGCCGCCTCGCCGGAGACGACAGTCTTCCTCGAGGCTCCGCACCGGCTGGAGCACACGCTTGCCGCCCTGGCGGAGAGCGTGCCCGGGCGCCGGCTCTGCGTGGCACGGGAGATCAGCAAGCTGCACGAGGAGTTCGTGCGCGGCGACGTGGCGGAGGTCCAGCGGCATTTCGCGGAAACCGGCGTGCGGGGCGAGTTCGTCCTGGTGCTGGAGGGCGCCCGGGCCAGCGACCGGCGCCACAAGCGGGGCAAGGACGACAGCCCGGAGGACGAGGAGTAGATGTATCCCACCCTGTTCCAGCTCGGCAACTTCCGCCTGTCCACCTATGGGTTGATGATGATGCTGGCCTTCCTGGCCGGCATTTTCCTGGCCGTCCGCCGGGGCAGGAGCCGGGGCATCCCCAAGGAGTTCGTCGAGAACCTCTCCACGGCCATCCTGCTGGGCTCCATGCTGGGCGCGCGCGGGCTCTACGTCCTGACCCATGTGGAGGAATTCCGCGGCGACTGGTGGTCCGTCGTCAACCCCATCCAGCCCGACGGCAACTTCGGCATCGCCGGTCTGGTGCTGCTGGGCGGCGTGCTGGCGGCCATCCCCGTCGCCATCTGGTACACGCGCAAGAGCGGCCACTCCGTGCTGGACGTCATTGACCTGCTCTCCCCCAGCCTGGCTCTGGGCATGGCGCTGGGCCGGGTGGGCTGCCTGCTCAACGGCTGCTGCTACGGCAAGTCCTGCGACCTGCCCTGGGCCCTCACCTATCCCGAGCACAGCCACCTGCACAGCCTGGGACCGGTGCATCCCACCCAGGTCTACCTGATCGCGGCGGACCTCGTGCTGATGACGATCCTCCTGCTCGCGGCGCGCGCGCGGCGCTTCCCGGGCCAGATCTTCGCCCTGTTCCTGATCTGCTACTCGCCGGCCCGCTTCATCGTGGAGTTCCTGCGCGACTACGAGGCCTCGATGATCCTTGGCCAGTTGGGCCCCTGGTCGGTCACCACCAGCCAGCTGCTCACGCTGGGGATGTTCGCGGTGGGCTTGGTCCTCTATCGCAGCCTGGCGGCCCGGGCCGGCCGGAGTGCCACGTGAACGGACGCCTGCTCAGCCTCGAGGGGCTGGATGGCTGCGGCAAGAGCACCCAGCTCCGGCGCGTGGAGGCCTGGCTGCTGGAGCGCGGCTGGCGCGTGGCCTGCTTCCGGGAGCCCGGTGGCTCGCGCATCTCGGAGGCTGTGCGCGGCCTCCTGCTGGATCCCGCGCACACGGCCATGGCCGGCGAGACCGAACTGCTCTTGTACACCGCCGCGCGGATCCAGCTGCTGAAGGAGCGCGTGCTGCCGGCGCTGGTCGAAGGCCAGATCGTGCTGCTGGACCGCTTCGCCGACAGCACCACGGCCTACCAGGGCCACGGCCGGCGCCTGCCCCTGGAGACGGTCCGCACGCTCAACGGGCTGGTGCGCGAACTGGCCTGGCCCGAGCGCACCTGGTGGCTGGACCTGCCGGCCGCCGCCGCCCTGGCTCGCACCGGCGGCCGGGACCGGATGGAACGCGCCGGGCTGGAGTTCTTCCAGCGCGTGGCCGCCGGGTATCAGACGATTTGTCGGGACGAGCCCGCGCGCGTGCTGCGCGTGGACGCGGACGGCTCGCCCGCTGACGTGTTCCAGCGCATCGAAACCGATCTGCTCCGCCTGTTTCCAGGCAGAAGGGACCCTTCATGAAGCGCATGATCCGCCTCCTCCCCCTCTTGCTCCTGTTCCTGATGGGCGCCGGCCAGCAGCCCGACCGGGAAGTCTACCTGCAGGACGTGCACGACAACCTGATCCGCTTCGGCGAGGTTTATCGCAACCTGGCCTTCCGCTACGTGGACCAGATCAACCCCGAGGCCGCCATGAATGCGGCCATCCGCGGCCTGCTGGACGAGCTCGATCCTTACTCGGACTACTTCATCGAAGAAGCCGCCCAGGAGCTGGACGACATGTCCCGCGGCCAGTACGGCGGCATCGGGATGGAGGTGGGCCTGCGCGGATCGGAGAAACGCATCACGGTGATCAGTCCCTTCGAGGGCTCGCCCTCCTGGAAAGCCGGCCTGAAACCCGGCGACGAGATCACGCGCGTGGACAGCGTGGACGTGACGGGCAAGCCGCTCTCCGACGTGGTGCGGCTGATCAAGGGCGCGCCCGGCAGCCCCGTCACCATGGGCATCCGGCGCAGTGGCTCGCGGGAGGTCAAGGACTACACGCTGGTCCGCGAGCTGATCAACATCCAGGACGTGAAACTGGCCGAGCTGGTGGATCCCGCCACGGGCACGGGCTACGTGCGGCTGGTGCGCTTCTCCGGGCTGGCCGGCGAGAATCTGGCCACGGCCATCGAGGAGCTGAAAGCCAAAGGTCTCAAGCGCCTGGTCCTGGACCTGCGCGGCAATCCCGGCGGCCTGCTGCGCGAGGCGGCGGCGGTCTCCGAGCTCTTCCTGCCCAAGGGCACGCCCATCGTGGTCACCCGCGGCCGCAACAACGAGCTGATCAAGGAAATCCGCGCCGAGCGCGATCCGGTCTTCACGGGTGAGCTGGTGGTGCTGGTGGACGGCGGCAGCGCCAGCGCCAGCGAGATCGTGGCCGGCTGCCTGCAGGACCACGATCGCGCGCTGATCGTGGGTCAGCAGAGTTTCGGCAAGGGTCTGGTGCAGAGCGTGCTGGACCTGGACGAGGAAGCCAAGATGAAGCTCACCACCGCGCGCTACTACCTGCCCTCGGGCCGCCTGATCCAGCGCATCGACTACTTCGAGAAGAACGAGGTGCTGGACCACGTGGCGGACAGCACGCTGGCGGACACGCTCTTCCACACCGAGCAGGGCCGGCCCGTGATCAGCGGTCGCGGCATCACGCCGGACGTGGAGGTGAAGCCCGAGCGCCAGAGCTGGCTGGCGGTGGAACTCTGGCGCGCCAACCAGTTCGCGGACTTCGTGGACGACCGCTCCGCCGCCGGCGCCCTGCCCGCGGACGCGAGCGGCACCAGCCTGCTGGCGGACTTCCGCGCCTACCTGAACGAGAAGGAGTTCAAGTACCAGCCCCGGGGCTCGGTGCAGCTGGACGAATTGAAGAAGATTCTCGAGGAGGAGCGCGTGGGCCCCGAGGGCGCCAAGGCCCTGGAGTCCATGCGCGCCGCGCTGGGCGACAATCTGCCCCAGCAGTTCAAGGCCCACGAGGATGAGCTGGCGCAGCTGCTGGATCTCGAGCTGATCGACCACCGCGCCGGCCAGGCGGCCCGCTCGCGCGAGGCGCTCAAGCAGGACCAGGTCTTCCAGCAGGCCCTGCAGCTGCTGTCCGGCAAAGGCGAGTACCGGCGCGCGCTGGGTCTGCAGGGCACATGATCCCCGCGCTCTTCCTGGATTTCGACGGCACGCTGACCGAGGAGGACACGCTGGTCCAGCTGCTGGACCAGTTCGGACGGCGCCTGCCCGACGGCCGGGACTGGCGGGCCATCGAATTCGACGACAGCCTGCCGGAGAACGTCAAACTGCAGGCGGAGATGGATCTGCTGGACCTGCCCCTGGCCGAGGCCCTGGCCTGGCTGGACGGCGCCACGCGCCTGCGCGCGGGCTGCGCCGAGTTCCTGCGGGAGGCCGCCGGTCAGGGTCTGGAACCGGTGGTTCTCAGCGGCGGACTGCTGCCCCTCATCCGGCACGTGCTGGGTCCGCTGGCCGCGCTGGTCCAGGTGCGCGCCAACGATCTGCGCGTGGAGCCCGGCCGCTGGCGCGTGCTGCCGGCCCACTCGCCGCGCATCCGCAACCAGTGCAACCATTGCAAGACCTGGCATCTGCGCCAACGCCAGCAGCAGGGCCGGCCCGTGATCTACGTGGGCGACGGTGCCACGGATTTCTGCCCGGCCCGCGAGGCCGAGCTGGTGTTCGCCCGCTCCAGCCTGGCTGGACAGCTGCGCAGCGAAGGGCGGAGCTTCCTGTCCTTCACTACCTTTGACCAGGTGGCGGAGGAGCTGCGGAATCGCGACTGGCGGCTGTCTCCGGCCCGTCCTTGAGCCGGCCCGGGCGGGTTGGCGTTGGACCCACACCCGACCGCGCCAAGACAGGGGACCGCATGCGTTTCAACACCCGGGCCATCCACGCCGGCAATCAGGTCGACCCGTTGACGGGCGCCATCTGCCAACCCATTTTCCAGAGCTCGACCTTCGTCCAGGAAGACATCGGTGTCACACGGGGCTACGACTACTCCCGCGCGGGCAATCCCACCCGCAGCGCGCTGGAAGCCAATCTGGCCGCGCTGGAAAACGCCCGCCACGGGCACGCTTTCTCCTCCGGCCTGGCCGCCCTGCAGGGCCTGATGCACCTGCTGCGCCAGGGCGACGAACTGGTCTGCAGCGCGGGCGTCTACGGCGGAACCTGGCGCTTCCTCACCCAGGTGATGGAACCCTGGGGCCTGCGCAGCCGCTTCGTGGACACGGCGGAGCTGGATCAGGTGCGCGCGGCCCTTACGCCGGCCACACGCCTGCTCTTCGTGGAGACGCCCACCAATCCCATGATGCGCCTGAGCGACATCCGTGCCCTGGCCGCCCTCTGCAAGGAGCGGGGCGTGCTGCTGGTGGTGGACAACACCTTCCTCTCGCCCTATTTCCAGTCGCCGCTGGCGCTGGGTGCGGACATCGTCCTGCACTCCTGCACCAAGTACCTGGGCGGACACAGCGACATGATCATGGGCGTGCTGATGCACAACAGCGATGAGCTGCAGACCAAACTGGCCTTCGTGCAGAAGAGTGCGGGGGCGGTGCCCGGGCCCTTCGAGTGCTTCCTGCTGCTACGCAGCACCAAGACCCTGGGCGTGCGCATGGAGCGCCACTTCGAGAACGCCCTGCGCGTGGCCCACTACCTCGAGGAGCATCCGGCGGTGACCGCCGTGCACTATCCGGGCCTGCCCACCCACCCGCAGCACGACCTGGCCCAGCGCCAGATGCAGGGCTACGGCGGCATGCTCTCCTTCGAGTTGAAGAACTACGAGGCCGCCCGGACCGTCGCGCGTGCGTTGAAGATCTTCAGCCTGGCGGAGTCCCTGGGCGGCGTGGAGAGCCTGGTCAACCACCCGGTGGGCATGACCCACGCCTCGGTGCCCCGGGCTCAGCGCGAGTCCTACGGTCTGACGGACGCCCTGCTGCGGCTTAGCGTGGGCATCGAAGACGTCCAGGATCTGGTGGACGACCTGGCCCAGGCCCTGGCGCTGGCGAACTGACGTAGCATTGGACACGAAGAACACGAAGCTGCACGAAGGCGACTGAAGGATGGATTTCGAAGTGGCTCCAGCTGCCGCTGAACTCCAGACCCTCACATCGGCTTCGTGCCCTTCTCCGCTCTTCGTGACCTTCGTGTCCCTCTAACAAAGGAATAGCCCGTGAGCGAGGCCACTTGGACCACGTCCATCACCAAGACGGCCGCCGGCGAGTTGCGCGTGCGCGGCTACGAGATCACCGCGATGATCCGCCAGCTGACCTTCGCCCAGACCGTCTTCCTGATCCTCAAGGGCGAGCTGCCCAGCGCGGCCGAGGCGCGGATGATGGAGGGCATGCTGGTCTCCTCCATCGACCACGGCATCACGCCGCCTTCCAACTTGGCGGCCCGCACGGTGATGAGCGGCGGCAACAGCCTGAACGCCGCGGTAGCCGCGGGCGTGCTGACCATCGGCGACAGCCACGGCGGCGCCATCGAGCAGTGCGCGAAGATTCTCCAGGAGGCCGTGGCCAAGGGCGAGGACGCCCCGGCGCTGGTGGCCCGCTTCAAGGCGGCGGGCAAGCGCATTCCGGGCTACGGGCACCGCATCCACGCCCGCGACCCGCGTTCCAGCGCTCTGTTCACGCTGGCCGACGAGTGCGGCTTCACGGGTCCACACATCCGCTTGGCGGCGGCCCTGATGGAGGAGCTGGAGAAGGGATCAGCGCACAAGCTGCCGCTCAATGTGGACGGCGCCATCGCGGCCATCATCTCGGAGATGGGCTTCGATTGGCGGCTGGGCAAGGGCTTCTTCCTCATCGCCCGCGTGCCCGGGCTGGTGGCCCACGTCTTCGAGGAGTGGACCACCCAGAAGCCCATGCGCAAGCTGGGGCCGCTGGGCGGCGAATACGCCGGTCCCGCGGATCGCGAGCTGCCCTAGCACGGCCAAGGCAGGACACGAAGGCCACGAAGATTCACGAAGAGCGGGAAGAGGCCGTGGTTTGGAGTTCCTGATCTCATGACCTCACCCGATCATGAATGGAATCCCGTCACCCAACCAGAATCTTCGTGTTCTTCTCTTCTCTTCGTGCCCTTCGTGTCCGTTTCCCGAGGAGAGACCCCATGCTGAGAGCGCTGTTCCGCGGCGGCTTCATCGGCGGCCTGACGGCCTTCCTTTGGACTGCCTTCTCCTGGAGCGTGCTCTCCTGGCATCAGGCCACCTTGCTCCCGCTGTCCGATGAGGCCGCGGCGCAGGCCTTTCTGAGACAGGCGGCGCCAGCGTCCGGCGTCTATCTGCTGCCCAATCCCCACCACCAGCCCGCCGGCCTGCCCGACGACTCCCTGATCGCCCGGCTGGACGGCCAGTTGGACGCTTCCCGCCAGGGTCCCGTGGCCTTTTTGGCCGTGCGCGCCGCGGGCCAGGATCCCGCCCATCCCGCCTGGTTCCTCAACACCCTGCTGATCCATCTGCTGGGCGCCACCCTGCTGACCCTGGTGGCCTGGCAGCTGCGCGCCCTGCCCTTCTGGAAACGCTGGGGCGTGCTGGAACTAGCCGTGCTGGCGGGTGGCGTGCTCAACCAACTACCCGATTGGAACTGGTGGCACGCCGGCCCAGCCTGGACGCTCACTAATCTGGCGGACCTGCTGCTCGGCTGGGGCATCACGGGCCTGATCATCAGCTGGGCCGTGGGCAGCGGAAAATCCTTCACCGACCCGCGCGCCTGATCCCGCCGGAATCGCCCTCCCAGACCCCCATTCCACACCTCGATCCCGACCGGCCCGGCCGCAGCTCCCTCAGCTTTGTGCCCCGAAATCGCTTCCCAGCAGCCCAGCTTTGAAACTGGTTCAGGAAGGCAGCCGATTCTGGCATAAGTTCTGCGTTGTCATTAGGATACCAGGGGCACAGATTGCGCCAGCTGTTGCGCAAATCCGAGCGCTGGGAAACGAGATCGCTGGATTATTCGGACTCCCCAACTTCTGGCTGGGGAGATGGGACGTTTTATGTCCCTTTGGCAAAGTGACCCTGAGCATTCTTGCTTGGAGGGAGCACAATTTCAGTCACTCGTCGTTGGGGCCGTATCCAAACCGCATGACTGCCGACCCTGGTTATCGCGCCGACGTTGTTCTGAACATATTTGCATTATGGTCGCATTGAAACTGAACCCCCACACGTCGAGATTTCAATATTCCACGAAGGGAATTCAAAATGTTCCACCGCGTTTCCGCCGCTGGTCGCTTCGATCCATCGTCTTCCACCCGTCCCATCATCCGGGCCTTGTCCGCGCTGTTTTCTCTGACTCTGGTTCTGACCCCGGCGTGGGCCGCCCCGCTGGGCCCGACGCAGGTGAGCGCCATGGCCGCGGCCTGGGCCGCCCGGAGCGCGGGCTTCCAGGATGCCCAGATCAGCAGCGTCCACGCGCTGGCCTGGGACGCCGCCGAGCCGGTCTTCTATCTGGTCAGCCTGAATCAGGGCGGCTGGATCCTGGCCTCGGGCGACGACGCCCTGCGCCCGGTGGTCGGCTGGTCCGCGCAAGGCCTGCTGGACGGCGAGCTGCCCCCGGCCCTGGTGACGCGCCTGCAGGAAGAGGAGCGCGCGGTGCTGACCCTGCGCGCCACCGGCGGCAGCTGCGCCGAGAATCAGGCG